>NZ_JAFCWM010000005.1:0-244859 GCF_049897565.1 Massilia sp. TWR1-2-2
TGATGTCCCGTTCAATTGGGTAGGGGCGACATCGCCCGCGACATTCCGATTACAGCCAAACAAGTCCAGTGTCGGCAACCCGGAGGCCGCTGTGGCAGTTTGTGAAACATTCAGGCTAGGAGCCTGCGGATCTTCACCTGCGACAGTGCCGAGTAATTATATGACCTTGCCGGCTACATTTGAGCAAATCATTCGTCTCGCCATCGGTCTAGCCATGATCGTCCTCCCCGTGTACTGCACGCTGAAGCTCATCGACTTCAAGGAAGGGCGCTACGTTTTCCTGCCCCTTGCATTGAGGTGGCTTCATTATTGGAATTGACCATGACGATTGGATTGACGGAAGATTCGTCACATTTCACCGCCTTGGACGCCTCCTTCACCTCCGCCGGACTGACACCGCACCAAAGCCAGCGGGCAAGGCTTGATCCGCCGGCGAACCCCGCACGCCCTACCACTGAGTATCCAGCCCAAGAATTCACTTCCCAGGTTTTTTGGGTTCTGTCCGGTTTCAAAGCGCCAGGCGAGAGGCTGATCGCGCCGTGCGCAAATTGCAAGTTGGCGGAATAAACCCTATCTGGGGTATGCTCGATTCGCTTTAGCAGGCGCGAAGCCTGCTCAATCACATTAAAAACAAAATGTCATTGAAAAAAATGCCTTTGATTCGACCGTGTTGCATCTTAATGCTCAGTGCTGCCGTGCTGTTATCCGGTTGCGCTGACCTGCCTGCATGGATGATGGTGCAGCGCCAGTCGGCCATCACGGATTACCGCCATTTTCAAAATGCTGCAGTTGCGCATTCGCTGGAAGCGTCACGATTTCTTACGGCGGACACACACACCGTGACGCTGCCCGACTTTCGGGGCGAGACATTTGATGCCGTCATGGAGCGCAACGGGACGGTGGCGATCGTGATCGTTCAGCACGGCAAGGTCCTGATGGAGCGCTACTACAATGGGTACAAGCGCGATAGCATCGTCACGTCCTTCTCCGTCGCCAAATCTGTGGTGTCCGCTTTGGTCGGCATCGCGATCGGCGACGGTCACATTCAAAGCATCGACGATCCGATCACGCGCTATTTGCCGGAGCTGGCAGCAAGCGACACACGCTTTTCCCGCATCACGATTCGCAACCTGCTGGAAATGCGAAGCGGCATCCGCTTCGATGAAGGCTACGGCTCGCCATGGGCCGATGCTGCCAAATTCTATCTAACCACCAACCTGGCGACCAAGTTAAAAGGGCTAAAAATCGAGCGCGCGCCCGATGAGCGATATCATTACAGCAGCGGCGATACCCAGCTATTGGGCACCATCGTTCAACGCGCGACGGGCACGCCGCTTCCACGCTATCTGCAGGACAAGATCTGGCAGCCGATGGGCGCTGCCTACGATGCAAGCTGGAGCGTGGACAGCCCGAAGAACAGCTTGCCGAAGGCCTTTTGCTGCATCAACGCACGCGCCCTTGATTTTGCGCGCTTTGGCCAGCTGTACTTAAACGATGGAAGCTTCAATGGCCGGCAGATCGTGCCGGCCGATTGGGTCAGGCAAAGCACCCAAGTGCGCGAGCATGCCGGCAGCACGCCGGCAAGCCGCGGGAACGTTGAAGGACCAGGCATGCGCTGGGCCGCATATTACGCCTGGCAATGGCGACGCACGACCGTGCCAGATGCGACATCGGAACTCGGCGTCAAACCGGGCCGTGACTTCTATGCGGAGGGCCATCTCGGACAGTTTATTTATGTTGCCCCGGCCGAAGACATGGTGATCGTCCGTCTCGGTCACAAGTATGGCAATGCCTGGTGGCCTGGCCTGATGGGGCGCATCGCGCGCATGAATCCTTAGCGCAACCCACGAGCCGGCGGCGTGGGCTGACTGCGCTACCTGGAACGCTTACTTCGGCCGATAGATCGCACACAGCTTGTTGCCGTCGGGATCGCGCACATAGGCCAGGTGTAGCGCACCCAAGGCGCCTTCACGCAGGCCCGGCGGGTCCTCGATCGACTGGCCGCCAAATTCTACCGCCGTGTCATGAAATTTCTTCACCTGCTCAACTGACGTGCACTTGAAACCAATGGTGCCACCGTTCGCGCAGGTCGCTTGTTCACCATTGATCGGCTCACTGATGCAGAAAGTACTTCCCTCGTGCCGGTAGAACAACCGGGTGTGACCGGATGGCGCCTTGTTGAGCATTGGTTCGCCTGCCCCGAGAACGCCGAGCACGGCGTCGTAGAAACGTTTCGATTGTTCGATGTGGTTCGAACCGATCATTACATGATTGAACATTTAGTCTCCTTTTGTCCCTGGATAGTGTCCGAGGCTCCTTGCCAATTATAGAACAATGCAACGACACCATCGGCGGCGGACCACTGGCCTCCTACTTTCCAAAAATTAAATTTCCACAAGATGAGCAGGTAGCACACGCCTGGAGTAGAACTCCGCGCGACGCCGTCGCCGGATCACTTCTGATCGGAGCATTCTGATGAATGCCCCCGCGCGCCGCGGGCGGGCAACGGCCAAACCCAATACCGGCCGCCTCCCCTGCCGGGTTGATGAACGACCCGCGCGAACATTGCCATTGTGCCAGCGCATTGATGTATCCTGTGCCCATCTCTACTTTCTTCTCCCTACATGAACCATCCTGAACTCCAGGCGAAAACCTTCCTGCTGCTGCTGGTCGTCGTGACTGTCGCGTTTGGCTACATCCTGATGCCATATTTCGGCGCCATTTTCTGGGGCGCGGTGCTGGCCATCCTGTTCACGCCGTTTCATCGCAGCATCTCGCGCAAGATGGGCGAGCACCGGCCCGTCCTGGCCGCGCTGACCACGCTCGCCATATGCCTCGTGGTGGTGATTTTTCCGATGATCCTGATCGCCATTTCGCTGGCGCAGGAAGGCACGGCGTTGTATCAAAAAGTGGCGTCGCGCGAGATTGATGTCGCTGTATTTCTGCAAAATATCTTCAACGCACTGCCGTCGTGGGCGCACAACATCATGGCGCGCCTTGGCATGGACAACATCGCCACGCTGCAGAGCAGGCTATCGGACGCGGCGATGCAAGGCAGCAAATTCGTCGCCACCAATGTGCTCGCCATCGGCATGAATGCATTCGACTTCATCGTCAGTTCCTTCGTCATGCTGTACCTGCTGTTTTTCCTGTTGAAAGATGGTACCCCGCTGGCCGCGCGCATCCAGCGCGCCGTCCCGCTCAGCAACGAGAACAAGCAACTGCTGTTCGACAAGTTCACCACCGTGATCAAGGCTACCGTGAAGGGCAACTTCCTCGTCGCAGGCGCCCAGGGTGCGCTCGGCGGCATCGCCTTCTGGGTACTGGGCGTGCAGGGAGCACTGCTGTGGGCAGTGGTGATGGCGTTCTTCTCGTTGCTGCCGGCAGTTGGCGCGGCCATCATCTGGGCGCCCGTTGCCATCTATTTTCTAATCACCGGCGCCGCGTGGAAGGGCGCGGCCCTGATCGCGTTCGGCGTGATCGTGATCGGCCTGGTCGATAATATCCTGCGCCCTATCCTGGTCGGCAAGGACATCAAGATGCCGGACTACCTCGTGCTCATCTCGACCATCGGCGGCATGGCCATCTTCGGCCTGAACGGCTTCGTCATCGGCCCGGTCGTCGCAGCGCTATTCATCGCAATGTGGGATATTTTCTCGGCACACAAGAACAATCCGACGCACGCGTGAGGCGCCAAGGGCGCTGCAACGGTTCGACTTCCAGCGCCAACAAAACAAAAGCCCGCGAACGTTGTTCGCGGGCTTTTTGCCATGCTACAGCGCATTGGCTGCCGGGGCCGGTGCAGCGAAGCGCTATTTCGGCGCTGCCGATACAGGCGCCTTCAGGTTCATCTTCATGAATACCAGGCCATGGTTGGTCGCCATGACGATATCGCTGTCGCCATCGCCATCGATGTCACCAATGGCAAGCGCGTCCGGGTGATCGGCAGTGAACGGGACCTTGTACAACCAGCCTACCAGCGCCTCCTTGCGCGGTTGTCCGTAATACACGGTGACGGTGTTCAATTCGCGATTCACCACGACAATGTCGTTCCTGCCATCCGCGTTGATATCGCTGATCTGCGTCGCGCCAGGAAGTTCGGGCGACGCGAGCGGGGTGCCAGCCTTCAATTCGCCCTGGGCGTCCTGATAAAACGTGATCATCCGGGCGAGCGGCTTGTTGGCGGTGACGCTGATGACAACATCGGCCAATCCGTCCTGGTTGATGTCGCCCACGCTCAGGTTGCCGAGCACGCCGGTGGTGACGAACGGCGGCGGCAGGTCGTAGTATTTTGCCGCCGCGAAGGTACCGTCGGCCTTTTGCGCCAGCACCGAAAACTGCGGCGCGCCACGGTTCTGTCCGCGCATCTGCACGATGTCGATCCGGCCGTCATTATTGACATCGCCAAGCGCCATATCGTCGGTGCCGGTGTCGACCGGATAAGATGCCGCCGGCGCAAACACGCCAGCCGATACTTGCAGGATCACGCTGACCGACGCAGTGTTGAAGCCGGCGCCGACCATGTCGAGCAGTCCATCGCGATTGATGTCGACCAGCTTGACGCGGTAGGCGTCGCCGGTCGGCAGCAGTTGAGGCGCGGTCAGCTGGCCCGTCGCGTTCTGGACGAACACTTGCATGCCGCACACGGCGTCGGGGCGGTCGCCCAGCGTGGAAACAACGACGTCGTTCTTGCCATCCTTGTTGATGTCGCCAACCTTGACCGCGGTCGGGATGCAGTTTGGCGAACTCATCTTGTAGCCAACGGGCTGTGCCAGCACGCCGTCGGCGCCCTGCAAGTACACCTGCAACGTGTCGGTCACTGTGCCGCCCGAGCGCACGGAAACGACGTCGGCGCGGCCATCGCCGTTGACGTCCCCCACCGTGACAGCGAGTGGATTGGTCGTGGGGAACAGTTCAACGGTGGTCACATCGGCTGCCGGCGGAATCGAGAGGAAGTTCCAGCGCATTTCCTGCGCGAGCGCCACGCCCGCCTTGCTGCGGATTCCGGTCGTCAGCAACACGGTATACGGCCGCGTCATCTCGAGCGGCGCGAGCGGCTTGATGTCGACGTCGCGCCCGTTCAGGACCACGGTTGCCGGGACGTTGACGGTACCTTGCATCAGAACAACTGTGCCCGGGTTGACCGTGGCAGGATCGACATCGATGCTGAACTGGGCGCGAATGCGCGCGTCAAGGCCGAAGTAGGTTTCGAGCGAAACCGGGTCCAGCAACACGGCGGTCGGCGCTGCTGTCACCGGCGCCGGCACGCCAGGTACCGATCCACCCGCGCCGCCGCCGCCGCCGCCGCCGCAACCACCGAGTACGACCAGCGCAATGCTGACAGCGACGAAGGAGCGGACGGATGCTTCACCGAGCCGTGTTTTGTTCATGATGCCACCTTTTAAAGATTAATATTTTGATATCTTAAGTAATGCTAACATCCGGTCTGATCAGACCGCTGCACGATAGAAAATGTTGCGATATCAAAATTTAACATGAGGGAAGGCACCGTTCGATTCACGACGGAATAATAATTGCAATAAACAGTAACAACGCACACGCGCACTGCGGCGATGCGAATCGCCGGGATGCAGGCAGTGGAAAAAACGGCATGGGGCGGCAGCGCTCCTGCCGGCAGGATCAGACGAGCAAGGCGGCACTCATCAACTGATATTCCTCGGCCGATTCTTTCTGGATGTTCTCCAGCGTTTGCTGGTCTAACACGAAGTCGAGCGCGGAATCTTGGGAAATGCGTTGCGGATCGGCCGGCGCCGCCAGTGGCGACTGAACCGGGGCGAACTGGTTGGCCAGCAGCAGCGTGTCGAGCAAGGTACTTGGCGGCATTCCCATCAGGGCGCCGCGCAGGCTCTGGATGGCCGCGACGACCGAATCGGGAATCGACAGCTTGCGCATTACCTCACGGCTGACCACTTCCTCGCACAGCTGGATCCAGTTTTCCGGGTCGGCGTCGAGCAGGCCCGGAAATTCATCGGCGCGCGACAACAGGTAGAAGCCACCCACTTCGTGCACGATGGCGGCAAACAGCGCCGTATCCGGATTGATGAAGGTGACGCGGCGGGCGAACACCTGCGCCAGCGCGGCCACGTGGGCGGTGTGCTCCCACAACTGTTCGGCCTTGAAACGCAGTTCCGGGTCGACGATGCGGCTGCCGAACTGGCGCACTACCAGCCCGGCCACGAGCATTTGCAGGTTGCGGTAGCCGATCCGCATCACCGCCGCGCGCACGTTCGTCACCGTCGCCTCGCCATTGCGGTTGAAGGCGGCTGAATTGGCCAGCGCCACAGTGCGTGCGGCCAGCTGCGGTTCGCCGAGCACGAGCTTGATGGCGTCCTCGATATGGCAGTCGGGATTGTCCAGCGCAAGTTGCAGGCGGAGCGCGGCATTCACGCTGGTCGGGAAGATGATTTCCCCACGTTCGGCCTGGGCGGCAATGAGTCCAAAGGTTTCGAGTTTATTCACCGGAAAATTATACCTTGGCACGGACTCGAATAGTGGGATAGTGGGCCGCATCGCAACTAGCGCCGGCGCCTGCAACGGGCCAGCGCCCGCGCGGCAACTTGCGTCACCGGCGGGCACTGTTGCTACTGCCTGCAATTCGTATTACTTGACCTTGATTGCGCTCTTGACGTTCGACACGCCTTCGACGCCCTTGGCCAGGGCCACTGCCTTGTCGGCATCGGCTTTCGAATCGACGAAGCCGCTCAGCATGACCACGCCTTTTTCGGTCTCGACGTGGATCGCCATCGATTTCAGCTCAGGCTCCTTGAAAATGTCAGCCTTGACCTTGGTGGTGATGACCGAGTCGGCCACCACGGCGCCGGACTTGCGTGCGGCGACGCTGGACTTGTCGGCCGCGGTGTCGGTTGCGCGGTCGGTCTTGTTGGCCACCGTGGCGGCGGCGTTACGCGTCTTGTCGGCCACGTTCGCTGCCACTTCCTTGGTTTTTTCAACGGCCGTCGCGGCGGCGTTGCGGGTCTTTTCGGCGGCAACGGCTGCAGCACTGCGGGTGTTGTCGGCGGCGTGGTCGACCGCATTGGCGGTACGGTTGGCGACCGTGCCAGGCACCGTCGTCGTCGTGGTGCCGCCGAGGGTGGTCACTTCGCCGGTCTTGTTATCGATCAGGCAGCCGGTTTTCGAACCGCCGGCGATCTGAGCGCACTTGTCGACAGCGGCAGCCTTGTTGGCGTCGCGCGTGGCGGTGGTGGTAACAGGATTGACGCCGTCGGTGGTGGCAACGGCGCGGTCAGCCTTGGCATCGGCCAGGGCGGCGGTGTGGGCCGAAGCGGCGGTGGAGACGCACGTACTCTTGTCGGCGCCGGTCGCGTCGGCGCACTTGGCCTTGGCCAGCGCGTAATCGGCGTTGGCCACGATGGTGCGCGCCTTGGCGCGGCCCTTGTCGGTGTTGTTGTACTGCGCTACCGCATCGGCTTCGGCGTGGGCGCGGGCCGCTTTCGCTTCCTCGGTGCAGATGCTCTTGGCGCTGCCGGTCATGCTGGTGCATTTGGCGGCGGCGGCCTTGTAGTCGGCGGCGGCCTTGGCGGTCACGTTTTTATAGGTCGCAGGATCGTGGTTCAGGTTGGCAGTCGGTGCTGCTGCAAAGCTTGCGCTGACGGCGGTGGCCAGCAAGGTGGCGAGAATCGTGGTTTTCATGGGTGATCCCTCGAATGATTGTTGTAAGTGACGGTATTTAACGCCGTTAACCGATGCTTATCTGTGCGACAACGAACACTTGTCGAAAAAACCACCCTGGCAGATTGTACTGCTTGCCAAACGTCTAACGCCGGTTGGCAAGCAGCAGGCCTTCGCTCCATAAGCCGGCGACGTCGTCGAATACGGTCGCCGCGCGGCCGAACGCGGCCGGCTCGCGCGCCAGCGCCACCCAGGCGCGCGTGTCATGCGCGCTGCCGTGCGCCGGCGGCGTGCCGCGCACCGTTTCCAGCCAGCCGTGCACTTCGCCATAACTGTCGGGATGATGGCGCGCGATCCACGCCAGTGCCACCAGGTCGGCGAAGCCCTCCTCGCGGCGGCCTTCGCGCATCGCTTTCGCCGCCGCCAGCATATCGTCGTTGCCGGCGCGCAGCTCGGCGGTCTCGACAAACCCGGCCGGCAAGGCATGCCACACGCCGTAGACGTAACGCCAGCAATGGCCCACTTCGTGCGCCGTCATCGCCTCGATCAGCACGCCGCGGCGTTCTTCCGGCACAGTCTCGAGGATCGTCTCGGCGCCCGGATTGCCGCGCATCGACAGCACCAGCTTGCAGCGCTTGCCGTCGTAGCCCATCGCGAACGGCACATCGCCGGGACGCGCTTGCGGCTGGACGATGATGTCGATCGGGAGTTTGAGGCGTTGCGAGTATGCCAGCACCGGTCCGGCGGCGGCGAGCCACCGGGTTTCCTGGGCGGTCAGGCTGGCGTCGGCGTGCGCCGGGACAGCGGTGGCGAGGAGGCAGAGCGCCGCGATCAGAAGTTGCTTGAACATGTCAGTATCCTTGCGAAGACCATACATGCCTATCGGCAGTTCTTTAGCGCTCCTTACCCCTTCAGATCAATATATATTTCTTTGTGGAAAAACTAATAACGAACATGTTTTGTTCGCGTGCCATCAAAAGGTTTCCCATTCGTCGCTGTTCTGCCTGGCGGTCGCGAGCCGCTTCGGGGCCGGCGGCTTGGCCCGTTGCGGCGCCGGCGCGGCGCGCAGCATGCCCGGCTTTGCCGCCAGAGCTGACGCTGCCGCATCACCCAGGTTGAACACGCCGACCACTCGCGCCAGCGCCGCCGCCTCGTCGTTGAGCGAGGTGGCGGCCGCGCCGGCCTGCTCCACCAGCGCGGCGTTTTGCTGGGTCACTTCATCCATCTGGCCGATCGCCAGGTTGACCTGTTCGATGCCGGCGATCTGCTCCTGGCTGGCCAGCGCGATCTCGCCCATGATGTCGGTCACGCGCGCCACGCTGGTGACGATTTCCTGCATCGTGCTGCCGGCCTGGTCGACCAGGCGGGCGCCGACGTCGACGCGCTCGACCGAATTGCCGATCAGCGTTTTGATTTCCTGCGCCGCGGCGGCCGAGCGCTGCGCCAGGTTGCGCACTTCGCTGGCGACGACGGCAAAGCCGCGGCCCTGCTCGCCGGCGCGCGCCGCTTCTACGGCGGCGTTCAGCGCGAGGATATTGGTCTGGAATGCAATGCTGTCGATCACGCCGATGATGTCGACAATCTTCTTCGACGACTCGTTAATCGTGGCCATCGTCTCGACCACCTGCGCCACCACCGCGCCGCCCTTGACCGCCACTTCCGAGGCCGACAGCGCCAGCACGTTGGCCTGGCGCGCGTTGTCGGCGTTCTGGCGCACGGTGCCGGTGAGCTCTTCCATCGACGACGCCGTCTCTTCCAGCGTGCCGGCCTGGCTCTCGGTGCGCGCCGACAAATCGAGGTTGCCGGCGGCAATTTCGCTCGACGCGGTATTGATGGTGCCGGTGCCGGCGCGTACCTGGCTGACGATGTCGACCAGGCTGTTGCGCATGCCTTGCATCGCAAACAGCAGGCTCGAGTCGTCACCGGCGCGGGTGTCGATCGGCATCGACAGGTCGCCGGCGGCAATGCTGCCGACGATGGCGGCGGCGTAATCGGGCTGGCCGCCGAGCTGGCGCAGCAAGCCGCGGCTGATGAACCAGGCGGCGACCGTGCCGGCGGCGAGCGCGACGGCCGACAGCGCCAGCATCCACAGCAGGAACGATTTCGACACCGCGCGGGCGCTGTCAGCCTCCCTCTTGCTCAGCGCTTCTTCGAGGTCGATCAGGCGGTTGACGCTGGCGAGCCATTCGACGAAGGCCGGCGCAGCCTGCTTGGCCAGCAGATCGCTCGCTTCGGCCGTGCTGTCGGCCAGGCGCAGCGCGATCACCTTGTCGATCATCGGCTGGGTCTTGCGTTCGACCTCCTTGATGCCAGCCAGCGCCGCTTTCTCGTCGGCCGACACGGCGCCCGTAAACAGTGCGTCGAGCGGCGCTGCCGACTTGGCGTAGTTGTCGGCCAGCTTCTTGATCAGCTCGACCTGGACGCCGACGGCGCCGCCATCGGCGGCCAGCACCACGTCGCGCAGCGCGATGGCGCGGTCGTGAACGCTGCCGCGGAAATTGATGGCGTAACGCTGCTTGACGTTGTTGACGTCGTTGATGCGGCCCAGGCTGGTGTCGATGCTGTTGACGCGACTCACTGCCATCGCCACCAACGCGATCATCAACAGGAATACCGTCCCGAAGCCGAGGCCAAGGCGCCGGCCGATTGTCATGCTGGATTTTTTCATTCTATGCTCTGGTAGGTGGACGAATACCGGGGGTCCGGCAGGCGTGTACTCGCGCGTGGATTTATGTTCCTACGAGCAACTTTTTATACTGTATCACAATGAAAAGGATTCATGTTTGTAACGCCGCTGAACAAATAGCCTTTAGATTATTGCAATGAAAAGATTGCCAAGCAGGCTAGCGAGAAATGCGCGCGTCAATACAAAGGGCCGCTGCAATAACGCCAGCGGCCCTTCCATATTGACGCCAGAAATTTACCTGGCCGGCGCGGCCGTGGTCAGTGAGGCAGCTGTTGTAAATTCGGGACGAATGTCGTTTGGCACCGACTGCTTCATCTTGTCGAGCGCCTTCTGCACGTCCGGACGGATCACCACGTACTTCGTCATCATCGCTTTGGCGCGCGCATAGTCGCCCGTCGCTTCGATCGTGAGGAACTCGCGGTCCAGGTCCATCACCGCCTGGCCGATCTTCTTGAAGTCGACCGCGAAAGTGCCGTCGCCGAGCGAAATCAAGCCGCCCGCGTCGAGCAGGTAGTTGACCTGGATCGCCATGCCGCGCGCGTGCGAATCGGTCAGGCCGAAATGCAAAGTGCGGAAGGCCGACGCCAGGAACGTGTTGTACAGCTTGCGCTGGGCCAGCGCGCCCTGGCCCAGCGTGTCTTTCAGCTGGCCCTTCGCCATCATGTGCGTCAACGCCCACAAGCCGGTGACATCGGCCTTGGCTTCCTCGATGGTCGAATAGGTGTCCTTCAGGTCCTGCCGCGGGGTCGACGTCTTGCCGCCGTTGTTGGTGATGTGCGGGCCCAGGCCATGGGTGATCTCGTGGGCGAGGATATGCGTGAAGAAGCTGTCGAAGTCGACGTCCTTCTGCGCGTCGGCGCGCAGCACAATTTTCGCAATCGGCGTCAGCGTCGATTTGAATTTCGCCTGCTGCACGTTCTTGAGCATGACGCGCTTCGAGCCGCGCTGGCTGATGATGCGCTCGTCGTTGGGCAGGTTGTAGGCCGCCGTCTGCACGCCCATGTTGCCGTCGCCGGCGCCGTACACCTGGTTGACAACCACCATCGGCGCCAGCGCGCCGACCTTCGGATTGCGGTACTTTTTGTCGAGCGGCAGATTGTCTTCCAGTTCCTGCATGTGCTTGCCCAAGAAGTCGAGCTTTCTGGTCTCCTTCGGGTCGCGCACGTTGACGTAGGCTTCGAATGCGGCCTTGTAGCCGAACAGCTCGTCGTTGTACGTCTCGTACGGGCCGATCGTGACGTCGACCGGCGAATCGAGATCCATCCACGCGAAGTCCGACGCCAGGTAGTCGTTCGACAGGAAAGCGTCGGCGCGCAGGTTGAGGAATTTTTTCAGCGAGGCGTTATCGGTCGCCGCCGCGGCCAGCTTGAGCAAGGCCGACAGCTTCTCGAGGTCGGCGCGGTACTCGTCCGAATACTTCACCGTCTTGAACTTGCCGTCGGCGCCGGTGCGGATGGTGGTGAAGAACCATTGCGCCTGCTCCTTGTCCTTCGCCGGCAGTGCGTTCATCCACGCCTCGAGCGCCGCCTTGCCGGCGCCGGCCGGATAGAAGTTGGCGCCGTCCGGCTTCCTGGCGGTGATCTTGATGCCCGCGTATTCGGCCGGCATGAACGACTGGTTGCCGTCGATGATCGACCACGGCCCCTTGTTGAGCCAGAAGTAGCGCTGGCGCGCCTTGCCCAGTGCCGACTGGTCCTTGTTCAAGGCCTCCCACAGCGCCTCGTTGTCTGCCCAGCGCTGGCGCAGCTGCAGCGTGTCGATGATTTTCGCCGCCTCGATCAGCTTGACGATGGCCGCCTTGTCGCCGGCCGACAGGGCCGACGTGTCGGCCGTCAGGCTGACCGGCGCGAAGCGCTTGGCCATCGCGTCGAGATGAACGGCGGAGGTGTCGGCAGCGCCGGCGGCGCCGGCGGCGATCATCAACATGATTGGAGCGAGAAGATTCTTCATGGGTCCTTTGGCGGAAAAGAATGCGAGGGCCCCATTGTAAGGGGTCAGACCCCGGATCTTCTTTCAGGGGGTCTGACCCCGGTTCGAAGCTGCCGGCAACTCCGGGGTCTGAGCCTTGACTGAACAAGCCGGGTCAGACTCCTGCGGCAGATAGATCAGCGCGCTGACGGCGCCTGCGCGATCGTCGCCAGCGGCGCCTGCTGCGTCCAGCCGGCGCCGAGCGCGCGCGCCACCGCCACCGCCGCCAGCAGGCGCTGCGTGCGGATCTGCGCCGCGGCGCGATCGGCCGTCAGCGAACTGCGCTGCGCATCGGTCACGTCCAGGTAGTTCGATACGCCGCGCTCGTAGCGCGCCTGCGCCACCAGGTAGGCGCGCGCCGCGGCCTGCTGCGCCTGGGCCTGCACTTCGCCCTGGCGCTGGCGCTGCTGGACGTCCGACAGCGCGTCCTCCACTTCACGCAGCGCCGTCAACAGCCGGCCCTCGTGATTGGCCACCGCCTCGTCGTAGCGTGCCCGCGACACGGCCAGGTTGGCCTTGTTGCGGCCACCGTCGAACACCGGCAACGACAGCGCCAGCGGGCCGACCGAGAACTGGCGCGCACTGCCGCTGGCCAGCTCGCGCAGGCTCTCCGAGGCGACGCCGAAATTGCCCGTCAGGCTGAGCGACGGATAGAACGCGCCTTCGGCCACGCCGACCTGCGCGTTGGCAGAGCGCAGCAGCGCCACGCTAGCGGCCAGGTCGGGCCGCTGCGACAGCAGGCTGGCCGGCAGGCCGACCGGAATGACCGGCGGCTGCGGCAAGGCGGCGTTGCCGATCGACGCGATCAGCGGCGCCGACGGCGTCATGCCGGCCAGCGTCGAGAGGCTATGTTCGAGCAAATTGCGCTGCCGCTGCACTTCGTGCAAATCCGCTTCGGCGTTGGCGCGCTCGACCCGCGCGCGCGACAGATCGAGTTCGTTCGACAGGCCGCCGTTAAAACGCGCTTCAACCAGCTGCTCGGACTCGCGGCGGGTGCCAAGCGCGCTTTTCAGGATCGCCATCTCGGCGTCGAGCCCGCGCAGCTGCCAGTAGTTCGCCGCCACCTGCGCCGACAGCAGCACGATGACGCCATCGCGGTCGTCCTGCGCCGCCAGCGCCTGCGCGTCGGCCGCTTCGACCACGCGCTGCACGCGGCCCCACAGGTCCAGCTCGTACGACAGCGAGGCGCCGAGCGCGAAGTTGTTACCCTTGATCGAGCGTCCGCCCAGCGCCAGCGCCTGCGACGTTTCGGCCGAGGTGCGCGAATTGGCGGCCGATGCGTTGACGTTCAGCGTCGGCGCCTGCGCCGCGCGGAACACGCCAAGCTGCGCCTGCGCCTGCAGCAGGCGCTGGGCGCTGGCCTTGACGCCCGGGTTGCCGCGCACCGCCACCTGTTCGAGCTCGTTGAGGACCGGGTCGTTGAACACGGTCCACCACTCGGCCGGCAGGCGCGCGCTATCGAGCTTCGCCGCGTCGAGGTGGCGGTATGCCGCCGTCTGCGCCAACTTCGGCTCTGAAAAATCGGATCCGACGGTGGCGCATCCTGTCAGCGCCAGGATGGACAGCGCCAGCGCGCTCAGTGCGAAAGGCTTCTTCATGGTCATTCTCATTATCTTGTTTAGTGGGCGCCGGCGCCGCCGCCGGACGGCGACTTGACCTTGTTGGCGAACCAGAGCACCGCGATGCAGCCGATCAGGACGTAACCCATGATCACGAAGCCGTCGTTGTAGGCCATCACATACGACTCGCGCCGCACGATCCCCGCCAGCACCGCCAGCGCCTGGTTGCCGGCGGTGACCGCATCGGTACCGCTGGCGATGAACCCCTGCGTCAGCTGGTCGATGCGCTGCTGGGTGGCGGCGGCGTAGATCGAAATCGACTCGCCCAGGCGCGCCGAGTGGAAGTGCTCGCGGTTGGTCAGCGCCGTGGCCAGCATGGCGATGCCGACCGAGCCGCCGAGGTTGCGCGTCATGTTGAAAAGGCTCGACGCCGACGCCATGTCGCGCGGCGCGATGCCCTGCATCGCGAAGTTCGACAACGTCAGCATGATGAACGGTACGCCGAGCGCGCGCACCACCTGCGACCAGATCAGCTGGTCGTAGCCGGTGGTGAAGTCCATGTGCGAATTCATCAGGCACGAGATGCCGAACAGCGCCAGCCCGAATGAACACAGGATGCGGTTGTCGACCTTCGACGACAGCGCCGCGGCGATCGGCATCACCAGCAGCTGCGGCAGGCCTGCCCACATGATGACCAGGCCGATCTGCATCGGCGTGTAGCCGGCGATCTGGCCCAGGTACAGCGGCAGCAGGAACGAGGCGCCATACAGGCCCATGCCGACGCACGCCGACAGCGCCGTGGCAACGAGGAAGTTGCGCTCGCCGTACAGCCGCAGGTTGACGAACGGTTCGGCGCGCACCATGCTGGTACTGACCCAGCCGACAATGCCCACCAGCGCCAGCGCGGCGAAGGTGATGATGAAGCTCGAATCGAACCAGTCCTTCGAATTGCCTTCTTCCAGGAAGATGGTCAGGCAGCCAAGGCCCACCGCCATGAACGCGATGCCGATCCAGTCGGCCTGCGCCAGCAGTTTGAGCTCGATCTTCTCCTTGTCCAGCCCCCACCAGATGCCGAGGATCAGCAGCAGTCCCGGCACCCAATTGATATAGAAGATCGACGGCCAGCCATACAGTTCCGACAGATAGCCGCCGAGGGTCGGCCCCATCGTCGGCGCCAGCGTGGCGGTCAGGCCGAAGACGGCCATGCCGACCGCGCGCTTCGACGGCGGCAGCTTGGCCATCACCAGCGTCATCGCCATTGGAATCAGCGCGCCGCCGGTAAAGCCCTGCAGCATGCGGAACACGATCATGCTCTCGAGGTTCCACGCCCAGCCGCACAAGGTGGAGAACACCAGGAAGGCGGCGGTGGTGCCGATCATGTAGCCGCGCATGGTGAACACGCGCACCAGCAGCGCGGCGAGCGGAATGACGACGATTTCGGCGCACAGGTAGGCAGTCGAGATCCACGAGCCCTCTTCCTGCGTGGCCGACAGCGTGCCGAGGATGTCCTTCAGCGACGAGTTGGTGATCTGGATGTCGAGCACCGCCATGAAGGCGCCGAGCATGCCGGCGGCGACCGCAATCCACGTGCGCATGTCGACCTGCTCGGCAACGGCCGCCGGCGCTTTGTAGGTTGTGCTGCTCATGGGTTTCCGCTTAGCGGCTGGCGGCTGCGCCCGGCGCGGCCGCGTGGGCTGCCGGCGCCGCTTTCTGGCGCAATTCGATTTCGGCCAGCGCCGACATGCCCGGCACCAGGCGCCCGGCCAGCTGGCGCACGTCTTCCGGCAGCAGCACGATTTTCACCGGCACGCGCTGGACCACCTTGGTGAAGTTACCGGTCGCGTTATCGGCCGGCAGCAGCGCGAACTGGTTGCCCGACGCCGGCGAGAAGCTGTCGACGCGCCCGACCAGCGGATGGTCCGGCATGGCGTCGACGACCACGTGTACCGCTTGTCCCGGCACGATGCCGGCCAGCTGGGTCTCTTTGAAGTTCGCGGTAATCCATACCTCGTCCTGCACGATCGCGGCGAGCTGCTGGCCGGGCTGGACGCGCGCGCCAACTTCCACGCTGCGCTTGCCGATGCGGCCGGCGACGGGCGCGACGATCTGGTTGTAGGCCAGCTGCTGGCGCGCGTCCTTGAGCTGCGTCTGCAGCACCTTGACCTGGGCCTTGAGCACATCGCGCCCGGACCCGGCGGCGGTGATCTGCGCCTGCGCGGCGAGCACGTTGTCGCGGCGTGCGGCCAGGTCGGCGGTGGCGCCGGCGCGGGCGGCGTTGGCCGCGTCAAGTTCGGCCTTCGAGACCGCCTTCATCTGCGTGTTGTACAACTGGCCGTAACGCTCGGCGTCCTGCCTGGTGCGCTGCAGCTGTGCCTGCGACTGCGCCACCTGCGCCTGCGCGCCGCTCGCCTGCGCCTTGACCTGGGCGATGGTCGCCTCGGCCTGCAGCACCTGCTGCTCGGCGCTGGCGATCTGCGCCTGGATCTGCTCGATCTTGACGCGCTGGTCGGCCGGATCGAGTTCGGCGATGACGTCGCCGGCCTTGACGCGCTGGTTATCTTCGACCACCACGCGCGTGACGACGCCGGCGATGCGCGACGACACCGGATGCACGTGGCCGGACACGTAGGCATTCTCCGTTTCGACAAAATAATGGCTGCTGTACCACATGCGCCCGCCGACGCCGAGTGCGATCAGCGCGATCACCGCCACGATGCCGATCAGGCGCCGGTTCGGCGGCGTGCTGGCAGGAGCGGCGGCTGGATGGACGGCGACTAGCGGCGTTGGCTCGGGCTTGGTGGACGTGGCTGACATGGAACAACTCCGGATAGAAAAAATAAAAAGGCGATTGCGCATTATTCGACAGATTTTAGGGCAAGTCAAGAAATGAAACGATTGCATTTCATTTTAATTTGGGCTACAGTCTGGCCATGAATACCGATTCGACCGACTCATCCACCCCATCCGCCCCATCCACCCCGTCCTGCCAGAAGTGCGCCGGCCGCCCGCGCAGCAGCGAGCGCGAGGCGCGCCTGCACGACCTGATCCACACCGCGGGACGCCTGTTTCTCAAGCACGGCTACCGCCAGGTCAGCCTGGAGATGCTGGCGCGCGAAGCGCACGTCGCGGTGCGCACCATCTACGTCAAGTTCGGCGGCAAGGCCGGCCTGCTCAATGCGGTGCTGGTGGCCAACCGCGAGCGCTTCTTCAACACCGACGACATGGACGCGGACCAGCGCCCGCTCAAGCAGATCATCAGCGACTTCGGCGCCCAGTTCCTCGACTTGGTGATGGCGCCGGAAGCGCTGAGCATGGCGCGCATGGTCATTGCCGACGCGCCGGGCAACATCGAGCTGGCGCAGACGTTTTACGAGGCCGGCCCGAAGCAGACGCGCGACATGCTGGCGCGCTTTTTCGCGCGCCCCGACATTCGCGCGCAATTGCGCGCCGACGTCGACGTCACGCTGCTGCCGGTCCACCTGCTCAATTGCGTCATCGGCGACTTCTACACCCGGATGCTGTTTGTACCAGGTGGCGAGACGCGCGAGCAGGAACTCGGCGCGCTTGAAAAGCGCCTCGACCTGTTCTACCGCAGCGCCCTGCGCTGAGCTTCGCCGAGGGTCAGACCCCGGTGTTGCCCTTAAAGGGGGTCTGACCGGGGTGTGTTGACGCCACCTGACCGGGGTCAGACCCCCGACTGAAAAACCGGTGTCTGCCCCTCTCCGAGCTGCCGGCCCGCCAGCCGAAAAAAAACCGGGACACGTCCCGGTTTTTGTACGCCCTCGTCTAGCTACTAGCGCTTACGCGGCGGCGGCAGATCCGTGCACACGCCTTCGTACACTTCGGCCGCCATGCCGATCGATTCGCCCAGCGTCGGGTGCGGGTGGATCGTCTTGCCGATATCGACGCCGTCGGCGCCCATCTCGATTGCCAGCGCGATCTCGCCGATCATGTCGCCCGCGTGCGTGCCGACGATGCCGCCGCCAACGATGCGGTGCGTCTCGGCGTCGAACAGCAGCTTGGTGAAGCCTTCGTCGCGGCCATTGGCCACCGCGCGGCCGCTCGCGGCCCACGGGAAATGACCCTTCTCCAGCTTGATGCCCTTCGCTTTCGCTTCTTCTTCGGTGATGCCGACCCATGCCACTTCCGGATCGGTGTAGGCCACCGACGGGATCACCTTCACGTCGAAAAAGGATTTCTCGCCGTGCGCGGCTTCGGCCGCGACGTGCGCTTCATGCACCGCCTTGTGCGCCAGCATCGGCTGGCCCACCAAGTCGCCGATGGCGAAGATATGCGGCACGTTGGTGCGCATCTGGCCATCGACCGCAATG
The DNA here is from genome assembly GCF_049897565.1 of Massilia sp. TWR1-2-2. Lineage (NCBI taxonomy): Bacteria > Pseudomonadati > Pseudomonadota > Betaproteobacteria > Burkholderiales > Oxalobacteraceae > Massilia > Massilia sp. TWR1-2-2. The sequence goes on from NZ_JAFCWM010000005.1 coordinate 18,195, forward strand.
AAGCCGCGCTCGGTCACCGTCACGCCAGCCCTGTCGGCGGCGATCTTGCCGCCGTTCGGGCTGCGCCCGACCGCGACCAGCACCATGTCGTACAGCTGCGGCTCAGGCGCCGCGGCGCCCGCCTCCGCCGCTTCGAAGCTGACCTTGATTCCTTCGGCCAGCGCTTCGACGCCCACCGTCTTCGTCTTGGTCATGACCTTGTCGAAGCGGTGCTCGTTGAACTTTTGCCAGACCTTGACCATGTCGCGGTCCGGGCCCTGCATCAGGCCATCCATCATCTCGACGACGTCGATACGGGCGCCCAGCGTGGAGTACACGTGCGCCATTTCCAGGCCAATGATGCCGCCGCCGATGACCAGCATCTTCTTCGGAATCCCGCGCAGCTCCAGCGCGCCGGTCGAATCGACAATGCGCGGGTCTTCCGGCACGAACGGCAGCTTCACCACCGACGAACCGGCGGCGATGATCGCCTTCTTGAAGCCGATGACCTTCTTGCTGCCGTCGGCTGCGGTCACTTCGATATGGTTCGGGCCGACGAACTGGCCGACGCCCTGCACCACGTTGACCTTGCGCGCCTTGGCCATGCCGGCCAGGCCGCCGGTCATCTTGCCGACGACTTTGTCCTTGTACGCGCGCAGGCCGTCGATGTCGACGTTCGGCTGGGCGAACGTGACGCCGTGTTTGGCCATCGACGCCGCTTCATCGATCATGGCCGCCACGTGCAGCAGCGCCTTGGACGGAATGCAGCCTACATTCAGGCACACGCCGCCCAGCGTGGCGTAGCGCTCGATGAGCACCGTGTCCATGCCCAGGTCGGCCGAGCGGAATGCCGCCGAATAGCCGCCGGGACCGGCGCCGAGCACCATCATCTCGCATTCGACGTCGACCTTGCCGGCGTAGCTGCCCGCATTCGGCGCCGGCGTTGCCGCCTTGGCGGCAGCCGGCGCGGGCACTGCCGGCGCATACGATTCTGTGTTCGAGGTTGGCGCCGGGGCGCCGGCGGTTGCCGGCGGACTGACTGCAGCAGCAGCCGGCGCCGCGGCGCTTGCGCCTTCTTCCAGCACCAGCAGCAGCGAGCCTTCGGCCACCTTGTCGCCGACGTTGACCTTCACTTCCTTGACCACGCCGGCGTGGCTGGCCGGGATCTCCATGCTGGCCTTGTCGGATTCGACCGTGATCAGCGACTGGTCGACCTTGATCGTGTCGCCCGGTTTGACCATCACTTCGATTACCTCCACTTCCTTGAAGTCGCCGATGTTCGGGACCTTCACTTCAATTGTGCTCATCATGCGCTCCAATCACAGCAGGGTTTTGCGCAGGTCGGCCAGCACCTCGGCCAGGTAGGCGGCGAAGCGTGCAGCGCCTGCGCCATCGATCACGCGGTGGTCGTACGACAGCGACAGCGGCAGCATCAGGCGCGGCTGGAAGGCCTTGCCATCCCATACTGGCTTCATGGCCGACTTCGACAGGCCGAGGATCGCCAGCTCCGGTGCATTGATGATCGGCGTGAACCCCGTGCCGCCAATGCCGCCCAGCGACGAGATGGTGAAGGTCGCGCCCTGCATGTTCGCCGGGCTAAGCTTGCCGTCGCGCGCCTGGGCCGACAGCTCGCCCATTTCGGTGGCGATCTGCGATACCGTCTTCTTGTCCGCATCCTTGACCACCGGGACCATCAGACCGTTCGGGGTATCGGCCGCAAAGCCGATGTTGTAGTACTGCTTCAGGATCAGGCTTGCGCCATCTCCGCTGAGCGACGCGTTGAACTGTGGGAACTTCTTGAGCGCCGCGACGCTTGCCTTGATCACAAACGCCAGCATGGTCAGCTTGACGGCCGACTTCTGCTTGGCCAGCGCGGCGTTCGAATCGACGCGGAACTGCTCCAGGTCGGTGACGTCCGCTTCGTCGAACGTCGTCACGTGCGGGATCATCACCCAGTTGCGGTGCAGGTTCGGGCCGCTGATCTTCTTGATGCGCGACAGCGGCAGCAGCTCGGTCGGGCCGAACTTGCTGAAGTCGAGCGACGGCCATGGCAGCAGGTCGAGACCGACCCCGGTGCCGCCGCCGGCAGCCGGCTTGGCAGATGGCGACGCCGATTCGGCCAACACGCCCTTGACGAACTTCTGCACGTCTTCCTGCGTGATGCGGCCTTTCGGACCGCTGCCGCCGACCAGGCCCAGATTCACGCCAAGCTCACGGGCGAACTTGCGGATCGATGGCGACGCGTGCGCTTTCGACGCATCGACTTGCGGGGCAGAGGAAGCGGCCGGTGCCGGCGCCGCTGCAGCTGCAGCCGGCGCCGCGGCGGGTGCGGGCGCTGCGGGCGCTGGAGCCGGAGCAGCAGGTGCCGCGGCAGCAGGTGCGCCTGCGCCAGTGGTCTCGATCACCAATACGATCGAGCCCATGGCGACCTTGTCGCCGACCTTGACCTTCATTTCCTTGACCACGCCGGCGTGCGACGACGGGATCTCCATGCTGGCCTTGTCCGATTCGACCGTGATCAGCGACTGGTCGACCTTGATGGTGTCGCCCGGCTTGACCATCAGGTCGATGACTTCAACTTCCTTGAAGTCGCCGATGTCGGGCACCTTCACTTCCACGGTGCTGATAGTGCCGGCGGCAGCGGGTGCGGCGGCAGCGGCGGCAGGTGCGGCAGGTGCGGCAGCCGCTGGCGCTGCGGCCGGCGCAGCCGCGTCCGACGTTTCGAGCACCAGCACGAGCGAGCCTTCAGCGACCTTGTCGCCGACCTTAATCTTGATTTCCTTGACGACGCCGGCATGCGACGATGGGATCTCCATGCTCGCCTTGTCCGATTCGACCGTGACCAGCGACTGGTCGACCTTGATGGTGTCGCCCGGTTTGACCATCAACTCGATAACTTCCACTTCCTTGAAGTCGCCGATATCCGGGACCTTGACTTCCACTATGCTCATAGCATGACTCCGTTATTGTTCGTTTTTGTACAGAGAGCGCGATTACACCCATACCCGCAAAACCGTCGAGTTAACACTTACTGCGTCACCGGATTCGGCTTGTTCGGATCGAGGTTGTACTTGGCAACCGCCTCGGCCACCATCGACAGGGCAATGATGCCGTCGTCAGCGAGCGCCTTCAGCGCGGCCACGGTCACATAGTAGCGGTTCACCTCGAAGAACTCACGCAGCTTGACGCGCGAATCGGAGCGGCCGAAACCGTCGGTGCCGAGCGTGGTGAAGCTGCGCCCCTTCGGCACGAACGCGCGAATCTGGTCGGAGAACTGGCGCACGTAGTCGGTCGTCGAAACGATCGGGCCGCTGGTGTCGGCAAGCAGCTGCGTCAGGTACGGCACGCGCGGCGCCGCGGTCGGGTTGACCAGGTTCCAGCGCTCGCAATCGACACCTTCGCGCGCCACCATCGTCAGCGATGGTGCGGACCAGACGTCGGCCGCGATGCCCCAGTCGTTCATCAACAGTTCGGCTGCAAACATCGACTCGCGCAAAATCGTGCCCGAACCGATCAGCTGCACGCGCAGCTGCGCTTCGCTTGGCCCTTCCTGCAGCAGGTACATGCCCTTCAGGATGCCCTCTTCGGTGCCCTGGCGCAGCCCTGGCATCGGGTAGTTCTCGTTCATCAGCGTGATGTAGTAGAACACGTCTTCCTGGTTCGTCACCATGCGGCGCAGGCCGTCATGCACGATCACCGCCACTTCATGCGCGAACGTCGGATCGTACGGCATGCAGTTCGGGATGGTGGCGGCGAACACGTGGCTGTGGCCATCTTCGTGCTGCAGGCCTTCGCCGTTAAGCGTGGTGCGTCCCGCCGTGCCGCCCATCAGGAAGCCGCGTGCGCGCATGTCGCCGGCGGCCCATACCAGGTCGCCGATGCGCTGCATGCCGAACATCGAATAGAAGGTGTAGAACGGGATCATCACGCGATTGTTCGACGAGTACGACGTCGCCGCGGCGATCCACGAACTCATGCCGCCGGCTTCGTTGATGCCTTCCTGCAGAATCTGTCCGGCCTTGTCTTCGCGGTAGTACATCACCTGGTCCTTGTCGACCGGCTCGTACAACTGGCCCTGCTGGTTGAAGATGCCGATCTGGCGGAACAGGCCTTCCATGCCGAAGGTGCGCGATTCGTCGACCAGGATCGGCACGATGCGCTGGCCCAAACTCTGGTCGCGCAAGAGGGTAGAGATGATGCGGACAAAACTTTGCGTCGTCGAGATCTCGCGTCCTTCGGCGGTGGCGTCGAGCACGTTCTGGAAAGCCGTCAGCGGCGGCACCACCAGCGTCTCGTCAGCCTGCGGACGGCGCTGCGGCAGGTAGCCGCCGAGTGCCTTGCGTCGCTCGTGCAGGTAGATCATTTCCGGCGCGTCGGCGGCGGGCTTGAAGAACGGAATGTCGGCCAGCTGGTCGTCCGGGATCGGGATGGCGAAACGGTCGCGCATTTCGCGGATCGCGTCGTCGTCGAGCTTCTTGGTCTGGTGCGCGGTGTTGCGCGCCTCGCCCGACTTGCCCATGCCGAAGCCCTTGACGGTTTTGACCAGCAGCACCGTCGGCGTACCCTTGTTATCCTGCGCCAGCTTGAAGGCGGCGTAGATCTTGTGCGGATCGTGGCCGCCGCGCGTCAGGCGCCAGATGTCGTCGTCGGTCATGTTGGCGACCATCTTGAGCAGATCCGGATGCTTGCCGAAGAAGTTCTTGCGCACGTAAGCGCCGTCCTTGGCCTTGTAGTTCTGGTATTCACCGTCGACCGTTTCCATCATCACGCGCTGCAAGATGCCGTTCTTGTCCTTGGCCAGCAGCTCGTCCCAGCCCGGGCCCCAGATGACCTTGATGACGTTCCAGCCGGCGCCGCGGAAGTCCGCTTCGAGTTCCTGGATGATCTTGCCGTTGCCGCGCACCGGGCCGTCGAGGCGCTGCAGGTTGCAGTTCACCACCATCACCAGGTTGTCGAGACGCTCGCGCGCGGCCATGCCGATCGCGCCCATCGATTCCGGCTCGTCCATCTCGCCGTCGCCGCAAAATACCCACACCTTGCGGTTCTCGGTGTCGGCGATCGAACGCGCGTGCAGGTACTTCAGGAAGCGTGCCTGGTAGATGGCCATCAGCGGGCCGAGACCCATCGAGACGGTCGGGAACTGCCAGAACTTGGGCATCAGCTTCGGGTGCGGGTACGACGACAGGCCCTTGCCGTCGACTTCGCGGCGGAAGTTGAGCAGCTGGTCTTCGGTCAGGCGGCCTTCGAGGTAGGCGCGGGCGTAGATGCCGGGCGACGAGTGGCCCTGGATGTACAGCAGGTCGCCGCCGTGGTCTTCGGTCGGCGCGTGCCAGAAGTGGTTGAAGCCGATGCCGAGCATGTTGGCCAGCGAGGCGAAGCTGGAGATATGGCCGCCAAGGTCGCCGTCCACGCGGTTGGCCTTGACCACCATCGCCATCGCGTTCCAGCGCATCCACGAGCGCAGGCGCTCTTCGAATTCGAGGTTGCCGGGGCAGTGCTGTTCGAGGTGGGCGGGGATCGTGTTGACGTAGGCGGTGTTGCTCGAGAACGGGATGTGGGCGCCGCGCCGACGGGCCAGGTCGACCAGGCGCTCCATCAGGTAGTGGGCCCGCTCGGGTCCTTCGTTTTCGATGACCGCTTCGAGCGCTTCAAGCCATTCTTTGGTTTCGAGGGTGTCCGGATCGTTGGCGGCCTGGGCCGTCAACGGGTCGAGTTGAGCTGACATGTGATGCGTCTCCTGTTGTGGTCGCCCTGCCTGGTCGCGGTTCGCCGGCGGACGGTTTTTACCTGATTATTTACTAATACTCTGCTTTAATGTAAGGATTCTACCAGCACTTTCCGATAATTTCAAATTACGATAAGTCATTTCGCAATGTGAAATAACCGTAGCGGCAAGGCTGCGCGCGTGCCTTTTTTTATCCCTGTCTATATATCAATATGCGGACGTTCCGGGAATGAAGGCGCGCGATAGCGGCAGCGGCTTTATAATCTCGTTTCCCTTCTGCTCTTAGCCCCTACCATGCCCGCCCAACTGATCGATGGAGTCCTCCTTTCCCAACAATTGCGCGCCGAGATCGCCTCGCGCGCCGCCGCGCTGAGCGCGCGCGGCAAGCAGCCGGGACTGGCCGTCATCCTGGTCGGCGAAGACCCGGCCAGCCAGGTCTACGTGCGCAACAAGGTCAAGGCCTGCGCCGACGTCGGCTTTCACTCGACCTTCGAAAAGTACGACGCCGACCTGTCCGAAGCGGCCCTGCTCGAGCGCATCGCCGCCCTCAACGCCGACGCCGCCATCCACGGCATCCTGGTGCAGATGCCGCTGCCGCGCCATATCAACCCGCACAAGGTCATCGAAGCCATTTCGACCGCCAAGGACGTCGACGGCTACTCGGTGCTGTCGGCCGGCGAACTGATGACCGGCCTGCCCGGTTTTCACCCATGCACCCCGTACGGCTGCATGAAACTGATCGAAAGCACCGGCGTCGACCTGCGCGGCAGGCACGCGGTCGTGATCGGGCGCAGCAACACGGTCGGCAAGCCGATGGCGCTGTTGCTCTTGCAAGCGAACGCCACCGTGACCATATGCCATAGCGCGACACCGGATCTGGCCTGCCACACGCGCCAGGCCGATGTCGTCGTCGCCGCGGTCGGCCGGCGCAATACGCTGACGGCCGACATGGTCAAGCCGGGCGCCATCGTCATCGACGTCGGCATGAACCGCGACGACAACGGCAAGCTGTGCGGCGACGTCGACACCGCCGGCGTGCGCGAGGTCGCGTCGCACATCACGCCGGTGCCAGGCGGGGTCGGACCGATGACGATCACCATGTTGCTGATGAATACCGTGGAAGCGGCGGAACGCGAACCGCGCGGCCGCGTCTAACTAATACTGAGGAGTGCCCATGAACACAGAGACCAACATTGCCAATCCCCTGCTCGATTTTTCCGGACTGCCGCGCTTCGACGCCATCGCACCCGAGCACGTGCTGCCGGCCATCGACGAGCTGATCGCGCACGCCGCCAAGGTCGTCGCCGAGCTCGAGGCGCCGTCGGCCAATGCGACGTGGGATAACTTCGTCATCCCGCTGGAAGACGCCACCGAAAAACTGGGCCGCGCCTGGGGCGTGGTCAACCATCTCAACAACGTGGTCGACACGCCCGAGTTGCGCGCCGTCTACAACGAAGCGCAGCCGAAGGTCACCGAGTTCTGGACCGCGCTGGCGCAAAACGAAGCGCTGTTTGCCAAGTACAAGGCGATCAAGGCCAGTCCCGAGTACGTCAACCTGTCGTTCGCGCGCAAGAAAATCATCGACAACGCGCTGCGCGACTTCCGCCTCGGCGGCGCCGAACTGCCGCCCGAAAAAAAGCAGCGCTTCGCCGACATCCAGGAGCAGCACGCCGCGGTGTCGACGCGCTTTTCCGAAAACGTGCTCGATGCCACCAACGACTACAAGTTGTTGATCGACGACGAAGCCGAACTGGCCGGCTTGCCGGACGACGTCAAGCAGGCCGCGCGCGCTGGCGCCGAAAAGGACGGCAAGGCCGGCTCGCAGTTCACGCTGCACTTCCCCTCCTACTTCCCGATCCTGCAATTTGCCGACAACCGCGTGCTGCGCGAAACCATCTACCGCGCCAGCTCGACCAAGGCGTCGGAAATGGGCACGGTCTTCAGCGAGCTGCAAAAGTGGGATAACACCGACAACATTGCCACCTTGCTCAAACTGCGCGACGAGGAAGCCAAGCTGCTCGACTACCGCAACTTCGCCGAGGTGTCGCTGGTGCCGAAAATGGCGCAAAGCCCGGAGCACGTGATCGAGTTCCTCGAAGACCTGGCGCGCCGCGCGCGGCCGTTCGCCGAGAAGGACCTGGCCGAACTGCGTGCGTTCGCCAAACAGCAGCTCGGCATCGAGAAGCTGGAAGCCTGGGACCTTGCCTACGCGTCGGAAAAACTGCGCGAGCAGCGTTATGCGTTCTCGGCGCAGGAAGTGAAAGAATACTTCCCCGAGCCGAAGGTCATCGATGGCCTGTTCCACCTGGTGCAGTCGCTGTTTAACGTCGGCATCGCGCCGGACAGCGCGCCGGTGTGGCATCCGGACGTGCGCTTCTTCCGCATCGAGCGCGACGGCAAGCTGATCGGCCAGTTCTACCTCGACCTGTACGCGCGCGCCGGCAAGGGCGGCGGCGCCTGGATGGACGACGCCCGCGGGCGGCGCCTGGAAACCGGCGGCACCTTGCAAACGCCGGTCGCCTACCTGACGTGCAACTTTACGCCCCCGGCCACCGTTGACGGCGTGCTGCAGCCGTCGCTGTTTACGCACGACGAAGTGACAACGCTGTTCCACGAGTTCGGCCACGGCCTGCATCACATGCTGACCCAGGTCGACGAGATCTCGGTATCGGGCATTTCCGGCGTCGAGTGGGATGCGGTCGAATTGCCGTCGCAATTCATGGAAAACTTCTGCTGGGAATGGGAAGTGTTGCAACACATGACATCGCACGTGGAGACTGGCGCGCCGCTGGCGCGTGCGCTGTACGACAAGATGCTTGCAGCAAAAAACTTCCAGTCGGGCATGCAGACACTGCGGCAGGTCGAGTTTTCGCTGGTCGACATGCATTTGCATTATGACTACGATCCGGCCAGCGCGCAGTCCGTGCAGCAGCTGATCAACGACGTGCGCGAGAAATTCTCCGTCATGATGCCGCCCGCATTCAACCGATTCCAACACTCTTTCGGACATATCTTTGCCGGCGGGTATGCTGCCGGGTACTATAGCTACAAGTGGGCGGAAGTCTTGTCCGCCGACGCTTATGCCGCGTTCGAAGAAGCGGTCGCGGCGGGTGGCGGCGCCCTGTCCGAAGAAACCGGCAAGCGCTTTCAGCAAGAGATCCTTGCGGTGGGCGGCTCGCGTTCGGCGCTCGAATCGTTCAAGGCCTTCCGCGGCCGCGAGCCGAGCATCGACGCCTTGCTTCGCCATAGCGGCATGAGTTCCTGATGAGGGCTCGCCGACGGGAGAGAGTATGCAGCAGTCGATGAAGAAATTGAACGCGGGCTTGGTCTTGCTGCTGTGCGCGGCCGGCGCCAGTGCGCAAATGTTCAAGTGGACCGATGCCAAAGGCGTGGTGCATTTCAGCGACAAGCCGCCGCAGGGCAACGTGGCCAAGCTCGAGCGCAAGGCCACGCCGGGCGGCGCCGAGGGCGTACAGTTGCCGTACGCACTGGCCGAGACCGCAAGGAAGAGCCCGGTCGTGCTGTACACCGGGTTGCCGTGCTCGCCGTGCGACCAGGGTCGTGCCTTGCTGCAACAGCGCGGCATCCCGTTCACCGAGAAAACCGTTTCCTCGAATGACGACCAGCAAAACCTCAGCGAGGCCGGTGGCTCGACCCAGGTGCCGCTGCTGCTGGTGGGCGGCGCCAAGCGGGTTGGCTTCGAGGCCGGCGGTTGGAACGCGGCACTGACCGCCGCCGCCTACCCTGCGCGCGGCAGTTTGCCTGCTGGCTACAAGAATCCGCCGGCAGAACCGGCGGCCCCTGTGGCGCGGCCGCTGGCGCGCGACGTGGCGCCGGAGCTGGCTCCCGTCGCTCCGCCGTCCCGTCCGGTGCCGCCGCCTGACGCCCCACCCGGCTTCAAGTTTTGAGCACGCCGATGACCCGGATCGACTTCCATACCAATATTGCTGACAAGCTTAGCTATGCCTGCCGACTGGCGCGCAAAGCGTATGCCGCCGGCGGCAAACTGGTACTGCTGGCCGAGGATGCGGGCCAGGCAGCCAGCCTCTACGACGCCCTGTGGACGGTGTCGGAGACTGATTTCCTGCCGCACGTGATGTCGGGGGACGCGTTGGCGCCGCAGACGCCGATCATCGTCACCGACAGCGACCAGGCTGACTTTCCGCACGGCGACATGCTGGTCAATCTGACACGGCGCAGGCCGGCCAATGTGGACCGTTTCCAGCGCGTCTTCGAAATCATTTCCACCGACGAGGAAGACGCGGCCGCCGGCCGCATCCGCTATGTCGCCTACAAGCAGCAGTCGTATCCATTGACCCACTTCGTGGCAGGCCAGTCATGATCAAGAACCCGGCGTTCGACGCCAGCATCCCGGTATTGACCGAGGTTTTCCAGGATCGTCCTGTCGAGAAAGAAGTGCAGGCACAACGCGACATGCCGGCTGAGGTGGTCGTGGATGCAGAGTCGACTGCATCTGGGGCTGCTCTGGACACTGAGTTGGCGGACGAGGTCGTTGAGGCTGAGGTGACGGAGGTGGCCGAGGAGATTCTGCCCGCCGAGGTGGTTGAGTTCGTCGAGGTCGCTGAAGTGATTGAGGACGCGCCCGTTGCCGACGTCCACGAGCCGAATTGGGCCGAGCTGGAACAGCGCCTTGGCGAACGCATCCTCGCGCAACTGCACGACCAGATCGACGCCATGCTCGACCAGCGCGTGCGCGAGAGCCTGGAAAAAATACTGCAGGGCGCCGTCGCCGGCATCACCGACGAGCTGCGCAGCGGCTTGCAGCAATCGATCGAAAAAATCGTCACCGGCGCCGTCGGCGACGAGCTGGCGCAACTGCAGATACCGAACAAATAAGCCCCAGCCGGCGCCGCCGGCGCGGGTTCGGCTTGCATCTGCTTACAAAAATGACGCGTTTGCCCGACGGAACGCGTCCACCCAACTGCCATTCGGCACGTTTACCCCTTTGCGAACCTTGCAATTTGTTGTACCTTTTGCCCTACGCAAAAATTACAATATCGGCGTCACGAGCGCTGTTGTCCTCATCAATCCCTTTGGAGAATGCCACATGCAGTTCACAACGAAGCTCATCCCAGTAGCCATCGCAATGGCGTTTGCCGGCACCGCCGGCGCGCAGGACATCGTCAAGATTGGCCATGTGGCTCCGATCTCGGGCGCCAGCGCGCACCTGGGCAAAGATAACGAAAACGGCGCCAAGATGGCCGTCGAAGAGCTGAACGCCAAGGGCTTCATGCTCAATGGCAAAAAAGTGACGTTGCAGCTGTTAACTGAAGACGACGCCGCCGATCCGAAGCAAGGCACGGCAGTGGCGCAGAAGCTGGTCGACGCCAAAGTCAACGGCGTGGTCGGCCACCTCAATTCGGGCACCACCGTGCCGGCGTCGCGCATCTATAACGATGCCGGCATCCCGCAGATTTCGCCATCGGCCACGATCCCGACCTACACCAAGCAAGGTTTCAAGGGCGCATTCCGCGTCGTCGCCAACGACAACAAGCTCGGCGGCACGCTGGGCCGCTATGCCGTCGAGAAGCTGGGCGCCAAGAACATCGCCGTGATTGACGACCGCACCGCCTACGGCCAGGGTGTGGCTGACGAGTTCGTCAAAGGCGCCAAGGCTAAAATGCCTGGCGTCAAAATCGTCGGCAAGGAATTCACCAACGCCAACGCAACCGACTTCACCGCCATCCTCACCTCGATCAAGGCCAAGAAGCCTGACCTGATCTTTTTCGGCGGCATGGATTCGGTCGGCGGCCCGATGCTCAAGCAAATGAAGGCACTTGGCATCACTGCCAAGTTCATGGGCGGCGACGGTATCTGCACCGAAGCGCTGGCCCGTCTGGCTGGCGACGGCATCGGCGAAGGGAGCGTAACCTGCGCCGAAGCCGGCGGCGTGACCGGTGCGCAAGAGAAAGTCATGACCGACTTCGTTACCCGCTACAAGAAGAAGTACAACGCCGACGTCCAGATCTACGCGCCGTATGTCTACGACGCCGTGATGACGATGGCGACCGCGATGCAGAATGCCAAGTCGGCCGATCCTGCGAAGTACCTGCCTGAGCTGAAGAAAATCAAGTACCAGGGCGTCACCGGCCTGATCCAGTTCGACAACTTCGGCGACATCAAGGACGGCTCGCTGACCCTGTTCACGTACAAGGGCGGCAAGAAGACCAAGATGGAAGTCGTCCGCTAATTGCCCCAAAACCGGGGTCAGACCCGTTTAAAGGGCAAGCGCCAGTGCGGCGAGCCTAATAAAAAAACGGGTCTGGCCCTTGGTCTGACCCCGGTTTTGGAATGAAAAAAAGCGCGCTGACTTCGGTCGGCGCGCTTTCGTTTGGGACGCAGCAAATATTATTTCTGGGCGAGGACCCATTTGACCAGCGTGCGCGCTTCCGCTTCGCTGACCTGCGGGTTGGCCGGCATCGGGACCGCGCCCCAGGTGCCCGAACCACCCTTGAGGACCTTGCCGACGAGCTTGTCTTCAGCATCCTTCTGGCCGGCGTACTTCGCTGCCACGTCTTTGTATGCTGGTCCGACGAGCTTGTTGGCAACGGCGTGGCAAGCCATGCAGTTCTTGGCTTTGGCCAAGTCGGCATTTGCCATCGCCGAAGTGGAAGCGAGGGCAGATACGACCATGCACAGCATCATTGAGCGTTTCATTTTTTCTCCAGTGTGACTACTTAGAAATACATTCTACCGTGTTTCCGACAACGTGAAACAGGGCGACTGTAACAATTAACGCGCGGCCAGTGCGGCGGGTTGACCACAGCAGCTCCCTTACTTTGCGATTAATTGCCCCTCGGCACCAGAATGTTTGTAAGATGCTGGGATGAAAAGGAGTTCTCAATGCCACTGATTATCATCATTGCACTACTGGTCGGACTACGTTTCTTCGAGGTCTGGCGATTTGCCGAGATATCGTGGTGGTACATCATCGGCCTGATGCTGTTCGCGTTCATCTGGTTCGAGTTCATCGAAAAGATGCTCGGCCTGGACAAGAAGAAAGAACACAACGTCGATGAGCAGCGCCGCAAGGACCGCATCAAGCAAACGTTCGACAAGCGCAAATAATGCCGCTCAAATAACACCGGGGTCAGACCTAGGTCTGACCCCGGTGTAGTGGCATTCGCGTCGACGGGCGTCCTCAGCCGGTGACGGCGCCCTTGCTGGCCGACGAGGCCAGCTTCGCGAACTTTGCCAGCACGCCACGCGTATAGCGCGGCGCCGGCTGCTTCCACAGCGCACGGCGCCGCGCGATCTCTTCATCGGCCACGTTCAGCTGGATCAGCTGCTGGTGCGCATCGATCGTCACCGAGTCGCCCTCCTCCACCAGCGCAATCGTGCCGCCCAGATATGCTTCCGGCGCGACGTGGCCCACCACCATGCCCCAGGTGCCGCCGGAGAAACGGCCGTCCGTGATCAGCCCGACCGACTCGCCCAGCCCCTTGCCGATCAGCGCCGCGGTCGGCGCCAGCATCTCGGGCATGCCGGGACCTCCCTTCGGCCCCAGGTAGCGCAACACCAGCACGTCGCCCGGCTTGATGCCGTCGGCCAAAATCACATCCATCGCCGTGTACTCGTCGTCAAAGACGCGCGCCGGCCCGGTGATCACCGGATTTTTCAGACCCGAAATCTTGGCGACGCAGCCTTCCGGCGACAGGTTGCCTTTCAGGACCGCGAGGTGGCCCTGCGCATACAGCGCTTTGTCGATGGTGCGGATGACGTCCTGCTTCGGATCCGGCACCGATGGAATGTCGGCGAGCTGCTCGGCAATGGTCTGGCCGGTGATGGTGATGCAGTCGCCATGCAGCATGCCTGCATCCAATAACAGCTTCATCACCTGCGGAATGCCACCGGCCTTGTGCAGGTCCGTGGCCACATATTGGCCGGACGGCTTGAGGTTGCAGATGACAGGCACTTTCAGGCGCACGCGCTCGAAGTCGTCGAGCGTCCACTCCACTTCGGCCGCGTGGGCGATCGCCAGGTAGTGCAGCACAGCATTGGTCGAGCCACCGGTCGCCATGATCAGCGACACCGCGTTCTCGATCGACTCGCGCGTGATGATGTCGCGCGGCTTGAGGTCGCGCTTGACGGCTTCGACCAGCACGCGCGCCGACTCGGCCGCCGAGCCGACCTTTTCGTCGTCCGGATTGGCCATCGTCGACGAGTACGGCAGCGCCATGCCGAGCGCCTCGAACGACGACGACATGGTGTTGGCGGTGTACATGCCGCCGCACGAGCCGGCCGACGGACAGGCGTTGCGCTCGATGCCGTCGAAATCTTCCTTCGACATGCGCCCGGCGGTAAATTCGCCCACCGCCTCGAAGGCCGACACGATGGTCAGGTCCTTGCCCTTCCAGTTGCCCGGCTTGATGGTGCCGCCGTACACATAAATGCTCGGCACGTTGGTGCGCGCCATCGCGATCATCCCGCCCGGCATGTTCTTGTCGCAGCCGCCGATCACCACCACGCCGTCCATCCACTGGCCGTTGACGGCCGTTTCGATACAGTCGGCAATGACTTCGCGCGAGATCAGCGAATACTTCATCCCTTCCGTGCCCATCGACATGCCGTCCGAAATGGTCGGCGTGCCGAACACCTGCGGATTGCCGCCCGCTTCCTTGATCGACGAGATGGCGATGTCTGCCAGTTTCTGCAGCCCCGAGTTGCACGGCGTGATGGTCGAGTGGCCGTTGGCGATGCCGATCATCGGCTTGGAAAAATCGGCCTCCTCGTAACCCATCGCGTAGTACATCGATCGGTTCGGGCTGCGCGAGACGCCTTCGGTGATATTGCGGGAACGGCGGTTGTAGCGGGGCTGGTCTGCCATGGTGAACTCCTGGTAAGCGATGTTGCAGAATGCCTTGCCGGCAATGCCAAGTCAAATACCGTATGATCGTGCCTGTGAGTCGAAAAACATATCAATTAACGCTTTTTAGCCTGCAATGAATATCGACCTGAGACAACTGCGCTATTTTGCCACTGTCGCCGAAGAACTCCACTTTGGCCGCGCCGCCACGCGCCTGCACATGACGCAGCCGCCGCTGTCGCAAACGATCCAGGCGCTCGAGGAGCTGCTGGGCACGCCGCTGTTCCTGCGCAGCCGCCGCGGCGTCGCGCTGACGCCGGCCGGCGCGGCGCTGTTGCCGGAGGCGCGCCGCCTGCTGGCCCAGTCCGCTGAACTGCCGGAACTGGTGCGCCGCGCCGCCGCCGGCGAATCGGGCCGCCTGGCGCTGGCGTTCGTCTCCTCGGCCGACTACAGCGTGCTGCCGCCGTTCCTGCGCACCTACCGCGCGCAGTTTCCCCAGGTGCAAATCGTGCTGCAGGAAGCGACCTCCGACCTGCAGGTCGACGACTTGCTGCACAACCGCATCGACGCCGGCCTGCTGATCCCGCCGCTGCCGGACAAGGCGCGCGCCGACCTCGACTACCTGAAGGTGCTGTCCGAGCCGCTGATCCTGGCCGCGCCGGCCGGCCTGGCAGCGCTGCAAGACGGCGGCCCGGTCTGGCTAAAGGACGTGCCGCCGCTGCCACTGATCATCTTTCCGCGGCCGATCGCGCCGGCGCTGCACGACGCCATCCTCGGCGGCTTCCGCGCCGCCGGCGTCACGCCCGAGATCGGCCAGCAGGCGATCCAGATGCAGACCATCGTCAGCCTGGTGTCGGCCGGCATGGGCTTGGCGCTTGTGCCACAATCGGTGTCCAACCTGATGCGTCCCGGCGTAGAATACCGGGCGCTGCATGACCATTCCCCGCTGGTCGAAACCGGCCTGGCCTGGCGCCGCGACAACCACTCGCCCGTGCTGCTGGGCTTTTTGGATTTACTTAGGAAGAACACTTTATGCTGACCCACCCGATGCCCGACCCCGTTGCGTTCTCGATCGGCCCGGTGCACGTGCACTGGTACGGGCTGATGTACGTGCTCGCGTTCGCGCTGTTCATCGCGCTCGGCCGCGTGCGCATCCACCAGCCGCACATCGCCGCGCAAGGGTGGAAGAAGGACGACCTCGACGACATGCTGTTCTATGGCGTGCTCGGCGTCATCATCGGCGGGCGCCTCGGCGAAGTGCTGTTCTACACGCCCAAGTTCTTTCTCGACAATCCGCTGGAAATCTTCATGGTGTGGCATGGCGGCATGTCGTTTCATGGTGGCTTCATCGGCGTGCTGATCGCGATGGCGCTGTGGGCGCGCAAGTCGAAACGCAAGCTGCTCGACGTCTACGATTTCATCGCGCCGCTGGTGCCGCTCGGCTATGCCGCCGGGCGCATGGGCAACTTCATCAACGCCGAACTGCCAGGCCGGGTGGCCGACGCCAGCTTGCCGTGGGCAATGCGCTGGCCCGACGCGCATTACGCGCTGCACCCGGTGCCGGTGTTCCTCGAAGGCTTGCGCCATCCGTCGCCGCTGTACCAGTTGCTGGTCGACGGCCTGCTGGTGTTCGCCATCCTGTGGCTGTTCGCCCGCAAGGCGCGCCCGCGACTGGCGGTCGGCGCGACGTTTACCTTGCTATACGGCTGCGCCCGCTTCTTCACCGAATACTTCCGCGTGCCGGACTGGCAGATCACCGTCGCCGGCTTGCCGATCACCTCCGGACAGATGCTGTCGCTGCCGATGATTATCGGCGGCATCGTTATGCTGGCATGGGCATATTCGAACGAGGCGAAGCGCCCCGTGCACGCCTAGTTCGCCAGCGAGCGCGCCTGCCACAGCATGTAGGTAGCCAGGGCGTACAGCATCATGGCGAAGATTTTCTTCAGCTTGGCCACCGGTAACCGGTGGGCGGTGCGCGCGCCGATCGGCGCCATGACCATGCTGGCGGCGGCGATGACGCCGAGCGCCGGCAGGTAGATGTAGCCGAGCGAATATTTCGGCAACGCCGTCTCGCCCACGCCGTAATAGATGTTGGCCATGGTGCCGGCCAGCGCGATCGGAAAACCGAGCGCGGCGCTGGTGGCGACCGCGTTCTGGATCCGCACGTTACACCAGGTCATGAAAGGAATCGAGATGAAGCCGCCGCCGGCGCCCACCAGCCCGGCCACAAGGCCGATCACGCCGCCAGCGGCGAACATGCCGGCCGTGCCCGGCAGCTGATACTTGGCGGGCGGCTTGGCGTTAATCAGCATCTGGGTCGCGGCGACGAACACGAAAATGCCGAAGCACAGCGCCAGCATGGTGCTGTTCAATTGCTGTGCGACCCACGGCCCAAGCCAGGAGCCGACCAGGATGCCCGGGGTGAACAGGCGAACGACGGGCCACAAGACCCCGCCTTGCAGGTGATGCGCGCGCACCGATGAAATCGAGGTAAACACGATGGTGGCCAAGCCAGTGGCGATTGCCATGTGGACCACCAGGTGGGAAGGAAACGCCAGCGACGTGAACACCATCGTCATGAACGGCACCAGGATCATGCCGCCCCCGATGCCAAGCAGCCCGGCCGCGAAGCCGCCGACGATGCCCATGGCACACAAGGAAAGCACCAGGGTCCAGGTCATCGGAAACATCCTTCAGGTCGGGCGGGCCCGCGCCCGAAGGAAACATTCTACCGCGCGCACCGAGCTGGTGCATCGGACCGCCTCGGAATGGTTGCCGCTTGGGGCCGCCGGCTAGGGCAAGGGCTGCACCGGCTGCGGGTAATAGCCCGGAATGACATTTCCTTTCGCATACAAGCACTGCTGATACGCGATGTCGTAACGGCGCTGCGCGGTCCATGCTGTGCCCGATGACATGGCTGAGCCGGCCCCCGCGCCGAGGGCGGTGCCGACGACGGCGCCGGTGGCCGCATCGCTGCTGTTGCCGCCGACCGCGCCGGCCAGCGCGCCGAGCGCGGCGCCGGCCAGCGTTGCAGTGACCATCTGGTTGTTCGCCACATCGCAGCCCGGCCCGACCGTCGACGCCGCCGGGTCTGACCCATTTATTCCTTTAGGGTCAGACCCCGGTTCCGATACCGGTCGCTTGGTTACTTCAGCATCTTCTGAATAAACTTCCATTCGGCCGCTTCAACTGGCATCACCGACAGCCGGCTGCCCTTGGCCAACAGGCGCATGTCGGACAACTCCGGCATGGTGCGCATCTGCTTCAGGCTCAGCAGCGCGGTCTTGCGCACCGCCTTGACGTCGACGCTGATCCAGCGCGGCTGTTCCTGCGTTGCCTTCGCATCGTAATACGGGCTGGTGGAATCGAACTGGGTAGCGTCCGGATAAGCGGCGCTGACGATTTCGACGATACCGGCGATGCCCGGCTCGGCGCAGCTGGAGTGGTAAAAGAAAGCCTGGTCGCCCGGCCGCATTTCGTCGCGCAGAAAATTGCGGGCCTGGTAATTGCGCACGCCGAACCAGGCGACCGTGTGCGCGGGCGCGGCCAGCACATCGTCGATACTGACTTCATCGGGTTCGGATTTCATCAACCAATAACGCATGCATCGCTCCCGCCGCGGCCGCGCTATTTGGCCGTTTGAATTGATCGACCAAGGTTGATCGCCCGAGGCGCGCGCATAAAAACGCGCGCAAAAAAAAACGGTTGCGCATCGAATGCGAACAACCGCTTTTTAAAAAGTAAAGCCCCGCCTGTGCCGTTTTTACCGGCATCCCGAACCAAACGGTTCAAGGTGGTCACAGTTAGTTCAATTTCGGGTTCGTCGGACTAGCGACGCTCACTCCCATCGAACAAAATTCCGCAACCGGTGCACATAAATGGTTCAAGGAATATATGGCAATCGCGAACACCGCAGGGTAGAACGAAGTTTACTCCGATGAACTCACAAGTCAAATGAATTTGACCGGTCAGAACAGATTTTCTTGCGGCGTCAGGGCGCTGTCCAATACGGCATGCATCGCCTCGATTTTTTGCCTGACATCCAAAATCGACATCTCCGAAAGCGGTCCTTGCGGCGACTTCACCGACAGAAATTCGGCGGCCACGCTGAGCGCTGCCATGACCGCGATGCGGTCGTTGCCCTTGACTTTGCCGGCATCACGCACCGCACACATCTTGCCGTCGAGAAAAGCGACCGCTTCCTTCAGGGTGCGCTCCTCTCCCTCCTTGCAGGCGAGCCGGTAGGGGTTGCCCATAATGGTGACATCGAGTTGGATCATTGCGCGGCCTCGTCGTCGGGAGCGGTGGTGGCGCCGGCTTCGGCCGGAAACTTGTCGAGCAAAGCGGAGACGCGCTGCTGCGCTTCGGCCAGCAAGCCCAGGTAGCCGGCCTTCTCGGCCGCGAGCACGACGTTGGCATGGCGCAGGCCGGCATTTTCACGGCGCAGCGCCGCGGTCATCTCGGCGAGACGGTCGATTTTGTCGGATAGTTCTTGGAATTCAGAAATCATCCGTAACTATAGAACTGCGAACGAATTTCCGTCAACAGATTCAGTACGTTAGCGCTGACTATTGATGGATTTTATTGCTTCGGCGATAAGCAGGGACGCGCGGCGCGGCTTGCGGCAGCGCGTCCATTCCGCCGATAAATGGCGCCGCCAGTTTGCGATTTCTCAACTGTCCTAATGAAATAAACAAAATAAGCTTCTTGAAAATACCCCTTATCGTCCCTATAATTAGCACTCGTTGGCAGAGAGTGCTAACAACCTTTTCAAGCCGAGACCGCCCAGCGGGAGCGGCAACTTGAAGGTTCGGAGCGGTCAAGGCTGTTCCGGCGCGCCAGTCAATCCATTGATTTTAAAAGGAGTTTTACATGAACCTTCGCCCTTTGCACGATCGCGTCATCGTCAAGCGTCTCGACCAGGAAACCAAAACCGCTTCCGGCCTCATCATTCCTGACGCAGCTGCAGAAAAACCGGACCAGGGCGAGATCCTCGCCGTCGGCAACGGTAAAGTCCAGGACGACGGCAAGGTCCGCGCGCTGGAAGTGCAAGTTGGCGATCGCGTTCTGTTCGGCAAGTACTCCGGCCAGACCGTCAAGGTCGACGGCGAAGAACTCCTGGTCATGCGCGAAGAAGACATCATGGCCGTGCTGGTCAAGTAATCAGACTTCCCCCATTCCGACAAATTTTCACAAGTAACGGAGAAAAAACATGGCAGCTAAAGATGTAATATTCGGCGACGCAGCGCGCGCCAAGATGGTTGAAGGCGTCAATATCCTCGCCAACGCAGTCAAAGTCACGCTCGGCCCTAAAGGCCGCAACGTGGTGCTGGAGCGCTCGTTCGGCGCGCCGACCGTCACCAAGGACGGTGTCTCGGTCGCCAAGGAAATCGAACTCAAAGACAAGCTCATGAACATGGGCGCGCAGATGGTCAAGGAAGTTGCTTCGAAAACCAGCGACAACGCTGGCGACGGCACCACCACCGCGACCGTGCTGGCCCAGGCGATCGTGCGCGAAGGCATGAAGTTCGTTGCCGCAGGCATGAATCCGATGGACCTCAAGCGCGGCATCGACAAGGCTGTCACGGCCACCGTCGAAGAGCTGGCCAAGATCTCCAAGCCATGCACCACGACCAAGGAAATCGCCCAGGTTGGCGCCATTTCGGCCAACTCGGACTACTCGATCGGCGAGCGTATTGCTGAAGCGATGGAAAAAGTCGGCAAGGAAGGCGTCATCACCGTTGAAGACGGCAAGTCGCTCAACGACGAACTCGACATCGTCGAAGGCATGCAGTTCGACCGCGGCTACCTGTCGCCGTACTTCATCAACAATCCGGAAAAGCAAGTCGCGATCCTGGACAACCCGTTCATCCTGCTGTGCGACAAGAAGATCTCGAACATCCGTGATCTGCTGCCGGTACTGGAGCAGGTTGCAAAAGCTGGCCGTCCGCTGCTGATCGTCGCCGAAGACATCGAAGGCGAAGCGCTGGCGACCCTGGTGGTCAACAACATCCGCGGCATCCTGAAGACTTGCGCCGTCAAGGCGCCAGGTTTCGGCGACCGTCGCAAGGCCATGCTCGAAGACATCGCTGTCCTGACCGGCGGCCAGGTCATCGCTGAAGAAGTTGGCCTGACCCTGGAAAAAGTCACGCTGGCAGAACTTGGCCAGGCCAAGCGCATTGAAGTGGGCAAGGAAAACACCATCATCATCGACGGTGCCGGCCAGCCAGAATCGATCGAAGCGCGCGTCAAGCAAGTGCGTGTGCAGATCGAAGAAGCGACGTCGGACTACGACCGCGAGAAGCTGCAGGAGCGCGTTGCCAAGCTGGCAGGCGGTGTTGCAGTGATCAAGGTTGGCGCTGCCACCGAAGTCGAAATGAAGGAAAAGAAAGCCCGCGTTGAAGATGCACTGCACGCTACCCGCGCTGCGGTTGAAGAAGGCATCGTCCCTGGCGGCGGCGTCGCGCTGCTGCGCGCACGTGCCAACATCACCGTCAAGGGCGACAATCCTGACCAGGAAGCTGGCATCAAGATCGTACTGCGCGCAATGGAAGAGCCACTGCGCATGATCGTGCAAAACGCCGGCGAAGAGCCATCGGTTGTCGTTGCTGCTGTGTTGGCTGGCACCGGTAACTTCGGTTACAACGCTGCCAACGGCACCTACGGCGACATGGTCGAAATGGGCGTTCTGGATCCAGCCAAGGTTACCCGTTCGGCACTGCAAAACGCAGCCTCGATCGCTGGCCTGATGCTGACCACCGACGCGATGGTGTGCGAGCTGGCTGAAGACAAGCAAGCTGGCGGCGGCATGGGCGGCATGGGTGGTATGGGCGGCATGGGCGGCATGGACGGCATGATGTAATTGCCGGCCGGGAAGCGCCACGGCGCTTCCCGCCAACAACAAAAATGGTCACCTCCGGGTGGCCATTTTTTTCGCGCGCTTCGCGAGACCCGAAAACTGGGTCTGACCCTAAGTTGTATGCATTCAAAAGTTGTTGACCGTTAAGAGATGGCGGTGCTGCTGTACTAACCGTGCTAGTACAGGTGAAGAGTCCACCATGAACTGTCGCGTTCCTTTGATGTTGCAAGTCGTTACGGGCGATCCGCCCGATCAATCGCCAGATCGTCGACGGCGTGCGCCGGCTGATCGCCAGCGGCGAGTTGGCCGTCGGCGCCGCCCTACCGCGCGTGCGCGGCTCGGCCCAGCAACGGGCCGTCAACCCGAATACCGTCGCCAAGTCCTACAGAACTGACGACCGAAGGCTGGCTCGACGCGCGCGCCGGCCTCGGCCTGTTCGTCGCGATCCCGCGCCAGCGCCTGTCCGACGACGCACGCTTGCGCCGTCTCGATGAAGCGGTGCAGCGCTTTACCGGCGACATCATCGGCCTCGACTATTCCTCCTCCACCGTCCTCGACCGCGTCGCCGGCGAGCTCGACCTGTGCCTGCCGAAAAAGAGCACCTGATGAACCACGTTATCGTCACCAACAACCTTAGCCTGCACTACCAGGGCAAGCGCGCTCTCGACCGCGTGACGCTGTTGGTCGAACGCGGCGGCGTGCACGCATCGTCGGCGCCAACGGCGCCGGCAAGTCCTCGCTTTTCCGGCTGCTGCTCGGCGTCCAGTCGCCAAACGCCGGCAGCGCGAGCATTCTCGGCTGCGACAGCGCGCACCTGCCGCCGGCCCTGCGCGGCCGTATCGGCTTCGTCAACGAGGAACACACGCTGCCCGGCTGGATGCGCGTCGACCAGCTGAAGCAGGAACGCGCGCTCGGCGCACCGCTGCCCGAGCAGCAATTGGCAAGCAAGATTGCGCTGCGCTACCGCGCGTCCGATGGCGCGCTGGTGCACGGCTACCTGAGCCTGCCGCCCGACAAGGACGCATCGCGTTTGCCGCTGCTGACGATGGTGCATGGCGGCCCGTGGGCGGCCTTCGACGGCGGCTACCAGACGCTGGTGCAGCTGCTGGACAACCGCGGCTTTGCCGTGTTCCAGCCGGACTTCCGCGCATCGATGGGCTACGGCGAACAGTACATCCGTGCGCCGAACGGCGAGGGCGGCAAGGACAAGATGGTCAGCATCGCCGCGGTGACCGACTACGTCGCCACCTTGCAAGGCGCAGGCAAGCCCGTCAGCCTGCCTGACCCCGTGGTACTAGAATTGCAACCCCGCATCGCTTTTGATTAAGAAATGTTGCCGAGAACCTATAGTCCGTTTAGTAGTTCCAAACCCGGGGTCAGACCACACGCTCAGAGCACTTGGTCTGACCCCGCTTGTATTAGAATTGCAGCCCCGCATCGCTTTTGGTTAAGAAATGTTGCCGAGAACCTATAGTTCGTTTAGTATGGATCGATACTATTCAGGGTGAGCCCAATGCAAAAGCGAGATGCGCCGTCAAAACGAGTACAGTTCCTGGGCCTGGCCGTTATCGTTTCCATAGGTGCGACGATCTTCGGATGCCGCGGCGACAAGCCGGCCACGCCGATAGCGCCGGCGGCTGCGGTCGCCACAACGGACGCGCATCCGCGCAGCAAGGAGCAGGCGATGGCCGCGCTGATGGCCTTGCCGGAATTGAAGGCATGGTCCAGCCAGCTCGAAAAATCGTCGGGCGGCAAGGTGCGCGGCGCGCTGATCGAATACGATGCCAGTCCGAAGCTGATCGATGGCAAGCGTTACTTCCAGTTGAGCTTCGTTGAGAACGGCGCCGATGCCGCCCACCGCTGGGAAAGTTTCCTGGTCGCAGAGAGCGGCAACGACATTCTGGTCGAGGACCCGGCAACCGACAAGACGGTAACGCTCGATCAATGGCGCAAGGACAAGCAACCGCTGGCGCGCATCAGCGCCAACTAGGCGCGCACGATTGAGAAACGTCAACGCCGCTGCCTTGCGGCGGCTTATTGTTGCCTCTGCCGCTGGCCGATAACAAACAACGCTGTCGTACGTGGAACGCGATGGCGCTGACTCCTCCCTCCGTCGGTGGCGCCACCCCCAGCTTTATTTCCCCTAGCGGTCCAGGTGCGAAATCAGCAATCTGCGCTGATCTTCGCCGTCGGGATCGCGCTGCCCGGCCTGTCCGTCGATCGAAATGCCGACCGAGACGATGTCGATCAGCAGCAGCTGCAAAATCCGCGAAATCATCGACAGGAACGTCGTGCTGTCTTCCGCATGGTCGACCGCCAGGCACACGGTCGCCTTCTTCGCCAGCGGCGAGCCGCTGCTGGTAATGGCGATGACGTCGGCGCCCGCCGCGCGCGCCGCGTCGACCGCCGCCAGCAAATCGGGCAGCCGCCCCGAATTCGAAATCGCGATCACGACGTCGCCCGCCTTCAGCAGTTCGGCCGCCAGCGTGAACAGGTGCGAGTCGCCATACGCGGCCGTCGGAATCCGGAAGCGAAAGAACTTGTGCTGGCCATCGAGCGCCACCACGCGCGAGTTCCCCATCGCGTAAAACTCCACCCGCTTGGCATGGGCCACCAGCTCGATGGCGCGGTCGAGCGAGCGCACGTCGAGCTGGTCGCGGAACTTCAGGATCGCCGACACCGTGTTGTCGATCACCTTGGCCGACAGGTCGTGCGTGCTGTCGCTGTTGCGCACCTGGCTGTGGCGCACCGGGATGGCGCCGGTCAGGCTGCTGGCAAACTTCAGCTTGAAGTCGGCCAGCCCCAAAAATCCCAGCGATCGGCAAAAGCGGATCACGGTCGGCTGGCTCACTTCGGCCAGCCGCGCGATGTCGGCGATCGGCTCGCCCAGCACAAGGCGCGGCTGCTCCAGCACCAGCTTGGCCACGCGCTGCTCGGCCGGCGTCAGTTCGTGCTGCAGGTGGCCGATGCGCTCGGTCAGCGTGTTGACGCCGCTGCGCCCGCGCAGGTGCTCCGACAAAATCGTCGCCACGCCGAAGAACGCCGGATTGTCGGCGCTGATCACGTACGTCGGAATCTGCGCCAGATAATCGGTAAAGCGCCCCTTCGCCTCGAAGCGCGCGCGAAACGGCGAGCCGGCAAACCACTCGCCCATGCGCGGCACGATGCCGCCGCCGATGAACACACCGCCGAACGCGCCCAGCGTCACCGCCAGGTTCGCCGCCGCCCCGCCCAGCATGCCGCAGAAGCATTCGAGCACTTCGAGGCACAGCGCATCGCCCTCCTCCAGCGCGCCGCTGATGATGTCGGGTGCGCTGCGTCCCGTCGCCTTCAAGCCGTTGCGTTCGGCCAGCGCGCGGTAGATGATTTCCAGGCCCGGCCCGGAAATGAGCCGTTCGTTCGACACGTGTGGCCACTCCTTCCACGCGTACTGCAGGATCGCGAATTCGCGCTCGTCGGCCGGCGCGAAGTTCACGTGGCCGCCCTCGCTGCCAAGCGTGACGAAGCCGTCGACGGTCGGAATCACGCCCGACACGCCCAGCCCCGTGCCGGGCCCCAGCACGCCGAGCACCGCGTTCGCGGCCGCCGCGCCGCCGCCGACCTGCATCAGGTCTTCCGCCTTCAGGCTTGGCAGCGCCATCGCCAGCGCAGTGAAGTCATTGACGACCAACAGCGTCTGCAGGCCAAGCTCGCGGCGCACTGCATCGGTCGAAAACTGCCAGTCGCGATTGGTCATGCGCACCTGGTCGCCGGTCACCGGATTGGCCACTGCCAGCGCCGCATGTTTGAGCGTCACGCCGGCATGGTCGGCCAGGTAGAACCGCAGCAGCGGCACAATGCCGTCGAAGTCACCGCACTTGAGCACCCGCACCGAGCCGAACACGCCCGGCGCGGTCTGCAGCGCGAAGCGCGCGTGGGTGGCGCCAATATCGGCCAGCAGGCGCGGGCCGTCGGCAAATGCGGTGCGCCCGGATTTGCTTGTGTCGGCGGCGCTGCTCATCCTTGCGCGGTGCCGAACCAGGCGCCGAACGGCGGCAGCGTCACCACGCCGGCGGCGACGTCGCCATTCAGGCCGTGGCCCGGCAGCGTCGTGGCGCCCCGCGCCTCAGGCCAGCTGAAGCTGGCCGCATTGGGACCGAGATTGAACACCGCCAGCAGCCCCGCATGGCCGGCGAGGTCGCGCCGCAACGCCAGCACCGGCTCGGGCGCGTCGAAGAAGACGATGTCGCCGCGCGTCAGTTGCGGCTGGCCGCGGCGCCATGCGATCAGGCGGCGCGCCGCATTCAGGGTCGAATCGGGATCGACTTCCTGGCGTGATGCCGCTTGCGCGATGTGGGCCGGATCGACCGGCAGCCACGCTTTGCCGGTAGTGAAGCCGGCGTTCGGTGCGTCGGCAGTCCACGGCATCGGCG
The DNA here is from genome assembly GCF_049897565.1 of Massilia sp. TWR1-2-2. Lineage (NCBI taxonomy): Bacteria > Pseudomonadati > Pseudomonadota > Betaproteobacteria > Burkholderiales > Oxalobacteraceae > Massilia > Massilia sp. TWR1-2-2. Next base: position 44,000 of record NZ_JAFCWM010000005.1, read on the forward strand.
TGCGGCAGCCGTCGCGGCCCTTGAACTCGGGCCAGAACGTGATGCCGTACGGGTCCTGCAGCAGCTCGTATGGCACGTCCGCTTCGGTCAGCGCCAGCTCGTCGCCCTGGTACAGGCAAGGCGTGCCCTTGAGCGAGAGCTGCATCGCCAGTACCACCTTCGCCAGCGCCGGCGACGGCTCGGCGCCGCCCCAGCGCGTCATCACGCGCACGCTGTCGTGGTTACCGACCGACCAGGAAGCCCAGCCGCCCTTGACGCGCGCTTCGAACTGCTCGACCTGGGTGCGGATGTGCCGCGCCGAGAATTCGGGCGTCAGCAAGTTGAAGCTGTACGCCAGGTGCAGCTTGTCGCCATCGGCGGTATAGTCGGCCATCACCGCCAGCGCGTCGTCGGCGCCTACTTCACCGATCGCGATGGCGCCGAATTCATCCAGCAGGGTCCTGATTTTCTTCAGGTAGTCGATATTTTCCGGGCGCGTCTTGTCGTACACGTGCGCCTGCATCCCGTACGGATTGACGTCGGTGACGGTGGCCGTGTCGCGCGTGAGCGCCGGTGGATTGCTGCGCAGTTCAAGGTCGTGGAAGTGGAAATTGCAGGCGTCCATGCGCACGCCGTCGACGCCGCGCGCCAGCCAGAAGCGCAGGTTGTCGAGGTGCGCCTGCTGCACTTCGGGATTGTGGAAGTTCATGTCCGGCTGGCTGGCCAGGAAGTTATGCAGGAAATACTGCTTTCGCCGGCTGTCCCACTGCCACGACGAGCCGCCGAACACCGACAGCCAGTTGTTGGGCGGGTTGCCGTCCGGGCGCGGATCGGCCCACACGTACCAGTCGGCCTTGGGATTGTCGCCGCTCTTGCGGCTCTCGGCAAACCACGGGTGCTCCTCCGCCGTGTGCGACAGCACCTGGTCGATCATGATCTTCAGTCCCAGGCCGTGCGCCTTGGCGATCAGCTGGTCGAAATCGGCCAGTGTGCCGAACAGCGGATCGACGTCGCAGTAGTCCGAAACGTCGTAGCCGAAGTCCTTCATCGGCGACTTGAAGAACGGCGAAATCCACACGATGTCCACGCCCAGGCCCACGATGTAATCGAGTTTGGTCGTGATACCGGACAGGTCGCCCACGCCGTCGCCGCTGGTATCGAGGAAGCTGCGCGGATAAACCTGGTAGATGATGGCTTCGCGCCACCAAAGCGAGTCGGTGAGGTTCATGGTCGTCCAAGATGATGTAGAAATTTGTACATAATATACATCAGATCAACGGTTTTTTCAATTCCGCCTGAACCACCTCCAAAAGCCATAATATCCTTAAAGATCAAGTATTTACGGCATCAATACGGCAATTTTTCTACTGATCACGGTAGTTTAACTACATCTATTTCGGCGTTTCTGTTCGGCGGCGCATTATTCAGTTGCCAGTATCGCGGCTTCAGCTTAGGATCGCGTCTAGTTAAAAAATTGAGGGGACATCAATGTCGCAGGAAGCTACGCTCGATCCGCAGGCCGCAACCAAGGAAGGCACCGGGAAAATGCCCCGGCAGATCCCCTACATCATCGCCAACGAAGGCTGCGAGCGTTTCAGCTTTTACGGCATGCGCAACATCCTCACACCATTTTTGATCAGCACCTTGCTGCTGTTCCTGCCGGAGGCCGATCGCGCCGGCGAAGCGAAGCACATCTTCCACACCTTCGTCATCGGGGTCTACTTCTTTCCGCTGCTGGGCGGCTGGATCGCCGACCGCTTCTTCGGCAAATACAATACCGTCTTCTGGATGAGCCTTGTCTACTGCGCGGGCCACGCCTGCCTGGCCGCGTTCGACGACAACCTCAATGGCTTCTATTTCGGCCTGTTCCTGATCGCGCTTGGCTCCGGCGGCATCAAGCCGCTGGTGGCCTCGTTCGTCGGCGACCAGTTCGACCAGACCAACAAGCATCGCGCCAAGCAGGTGTTCGACGCGTTCTACTGGATGATCAACTTCGGCTCATTCTTCGCGTCGCTGCTGATGCCGTACTTCCTGAAGAGCTACGGCCCTTCGGTCGCCTTCGGCATTCCCGGCATCCTGATGTTCATCGCTACCCTCATTTTCTGGCTCGGCAAGCGCAAGTACGTGCACGTGCCGCCGGCGCCGCCCAACCCGCATTCGTTCATGCGCGTCTCGCGCACCGCCCTGCTGGCGTGCAAACCCGGCAGCATCCGCTGGGGCCTGGGCATTGCCAGTGTCGGCGCCGTCGGCGCCCTGATCTCGCTGGCGATGTCGCCGTCGTGGGGCTTCGTCATCAGCGCCTGTACCGCCCTGGTGCTGGTCATCGCGTTCGGCGGCTGGGGCACGTCGATCCAGCTCGAACGCGCGCGCGGCACCCATCCTGACGAAGCGGTCGACGGCGTGCGTGCCGTGCTGCGCATCCTCATCGTGTTCGCCCTGGTGACGCCCTTCTGGTCGCTGTTCGACCAGAAGGCCTCGACCTGGATCGTGCAGGCCAACTCGATGGTGCAACCGACCTTCAACTTCTTCGGCAACGACTTCAAGTTCCTGCCGGCGCAGATGCAGGCACTGAACCCGCTGCTGGTGATGATCCTGATCCCGTTTAACAACCTGGTGCTGTTCCCGGCGATTGCCCGCATGGGCATCGAGGTCACCGCCCTGCGCCGCATGACCGCCGGCATCGTTTTCACGGCGCTGGCGTGGGTTGTCATCGGCATGATCCAGAGCCAGATGGACGGCGGCACGCCGACGTCGATGATGTGGCAGATCCTGCCATACGCGATCCTGACGATGGGCGAAGTGCTGGTATCGGCCACCGGTCTTGAATTTGCCTACAGCCAGGCGCCGCCTTCGATGAAGGGCACCATCATGTCGCTGTGGTACCTGGCCGTCACGGTCGGCAGTCTGTGGGTCCTGATCGTCAACAAGAGCGTCAGGAACGACGCGGTACTTGGCTACATCAGCGAGAGCGGCATCGGCGTGATCGCCTTCCAGATGTACTTCTTCGCCGCGTTCGCACTGGTCGCCGCCATCATCTTCGGCTGGTATGCGACGCGCTACCGCATGACCAACAACTATCGGGTCTGACATGGTCAATCGCGCGCGCCGGGTCCGCGTCGTCATCGCGGGCTGCGGCGCGCTGCTGTGCGCCGCAGCCGCTGCTGCCGACATGCCGCTGGCGGCATGCGACGCCAGTTCGCACCAGACCATCCTGCATGCCTCCGGCGAACGCTTCGAGGCGCGCGCCGTGTGGCTCGACCGCCGCCTTGCCAAGTGGCCGGGCAGCGATGCCGCCGGCATCTTCAAGCTGTACTTTTCCCCCATCGGATCGATCGACGCAAAGCCCGGCGCCGTCGTCACCGGCGCTGACGGCGCACTGACGCTCGACGTTGCCACCGATGCCGTGCCCGCGCGCTTTCAGTATGTCGCTGCCGGCGCCATCGTCGCGGTCAGGGCCGCCGACCTTCCCCGCCTGCCCGCACTGCACCGCCAGCAGCTGATACTGGTGCGCGAAGGCGCCGACGGCAAGGTGCTCGCAGCCACCCGCGTCCAGTCGGCCGGCGCGCTCGACGACCTGTTCGCCGTGGCCGGCGAGGCTCAACTCGGGGTCAGCGTCGGCAAACGCCGCACCGCCTTTACACTGTGGGCGCCGACCGCTCAGCGAGTAGCCGTCTGCACCTACGACAGCGGCAGTTCACGCGCCGCTGCCATCGCGCCGATGCAGCGCGACCCGCGATCGGGCACCTGGAGCGCCGCGGCGCAAGCCGACCTGTCCGGCAAGTACTACACCTACCTGGTCGACGTCGCGGTCGACGGCGCCGGCATCGTGCGCAACCTGGTCACCGATCCATATTCCATCAGCCTCACCACCGATTCCAAGCGCAGCTACATCGCCGACCTTGATTCGCCGGCGCTCAAGCCGCGCGGGTGGAACCGAAGCGCGGCGCCGAACGCCGTCAAGGCGCAGACCGACATGGTGGTGTACGAACTGCACGTGCGCGACTTCTCCATCAACGACGCCACCGTCAGCGCGCCAAGCCGCGGCAAGTACGGCGCCTTCGGCGAAGCCGGCTCGAACGGCATGCGTCACCTCGCCGCACTGGCGCGCGCCGGCCTGACCGACATCCACCTGCTACCGATCTACGACATCGGCAGTGTGCCGGAAGCGGGCTGCCGCGCAGAGTCCGTGGCCGGCAAGCCGGATGGCGAAGAGCAGCAGGCGCTGGTCACGCGCAATGCCGATACCGACTGCTTCAACTGGGGCTACGATCCCTTCCACTACAATGCGCCGGAAGGCAGCTACGCCAGCGACCCGCATGACGGCGCCCGCCGCATCGTCGAAACGCGCGAGATGGTGATGAACCTGCACCGCATCGGCCTGCGTGTCGGCATGGACGTCGTCTACAACCATACCTTCCGCTCCGGCCAGGACGAGAAGTCGGTACTCGACCGAATCGTGCCCGGCTACTACCATCGGCTCAACGAAGCCGGCGTGGTCGAGCGCTCCACCTGCTGCGACAACACCGCCACCGAAAACCGCATGATGGGCAAGCTGATGATCGATTCGGCGGTGCTGTGGGCGAAGCACTACGGCATCGATTCGTTCCGCTTCGACCTGATGGGCCACCAGCCGCGCGCCGTGATGGAACAACTGCAGCGCCAGGTCGACCGCGCAGCCGGCCGCCACGTCCAGCTGATCGGGGAAGGCTGGAACTTTGGCGAAGTGGCCGATGGCAAGCGCTTCGTGCAGGCTTCGCAGCTGTCGCTGAACGGGACCGGCATCGGCACCTTCAGCGACCGTGCGCGCGATGCCGTGCGCGGCGGCGCGGCGGGCGACGCGGGCGACAAGCTGTTCGAGCTGCAGGGCTACATCAACGGGTTGGTGTTCGACCCGAATGCGCTGGCCGGCACGCGGCCGATGTCGGACCTGCTGCAGGCGGCCGACATGGTCAGGGTCGGCCTGGCCGGCTCGGTGCGCAGCTATCGGCTGCAAACGCACCACGGCGCCACCAGGTTATTGAAGGATATCGACTACAACGGGCAAAGCGCCGGCTACGCCAGCGAACCGGCCGAAGCGGTCAACTACATCGAGAACCACGACAACCAGACGCTGTACGACATCAACGTCTTCAAGCTGCCGCTGGCGACCTCCGCCGCCGACCGCGCGCGGGTGCAGATGCTCGGCGCGGCGATCAACGCCTTCAGCCAGGGCGTGGCCTACTTCCACGCCGGCGTCGATACGCTGCGCTCGAAATCGCTCGACCGCAACAGCTTCAATTCAGGGGACTGGTTCAACCGCATCGACTGGAGCTACCAGGACAACTACTTCGGCACCGGCGCGCCGCCGGCCGGCGACAACGGCGCCGACTACGCGTGGATTTTGCCGCTGCTGGCCAATCCCGCGCTCAAGCCGCTGCCCGCGGACATCGCCTTTGCGCGCGACGTCTTCCGCGACCTGCTCGCCATCCGCTCCAGCTCGTCGCTGTTCCGGCTGCGCAGCGCCGCCGACATCGAACAGCGCCTGCGCTTTTACAACACCGGGCCTGGCCAGGTGCCGACCGTGATCGCCGCCCACCTCGACGGCAAAGGCTATCCGGGCGCGGCGTTCGGCGATGTCTGCTACTTCATCAACGTCGACAAAGTCGCCCACACGATCGCCATCGATGCGCAGAAGGCAAAGCGCTACCGCCTGCATCCGGCACACCGCGCCGACCCGCGCGCCAGGTCCGCCATGTATGACAGCGCCACGGGCGTATTCAGCATCCCGGCGCGCACTGCGGTGGTGTTCGTCCAGTAGCTACAGGTCCAGGTGCGAAATCATCAGGCGCCGCGCGTCGGGCTCGCCCTCTTCCGGCGCGGCGAGCGAGATCCCGACCGACATGATGTCGATCAGCAGCAGCTGCAGGATACGCGAGATCATCGACAGGAACGTGGTGCTGTCCTCGCTGTGATCGACCGCCAGGCAGATACTGGCCTTTTTCGCCAGCGCCGATTTGCTGCTGGTGATGGCGATGACGTCGGCGCCGGCCGCGCGCGCGGTGTCGACCGCCGCCAGCAGCTCCGGCAGCTCGCCCGATGTCGAGATGGCGATGACGACGTCGCCCGGCTTGAGCAGTTCGGCGGCAAGCGTGAACAAGTGCGAGTCGCCATACGCCGACGTCGGAATGCGGAAGCGGAAGAACTTGTGCTGCCCGTCCAGCGCCACAACGCGCGAATTGCCCATCGCGTAAAACTCGACCCGGTTCGCCGCGCGCAGCAACTGGGTCGCGCGGTCGATCGACACGACATCGAGTTGGTCGCGGAACCTGAGGATCGCCGACACGGTGTTGTCGATCACCTTCGCCGACAGGTCGTGGGTGCTGTCGGAGACGCGCACCTGGCTGTGGCGCACCGGGATCGTGCCGGTCAGGCTGCTGGCGAACTTGAGCTTGAAGTCGGCCAGGCCAAGAAAACCGAGCGAGCGGCAAAAGCGGATCACGGTCGGCTGGCTCACTTCGGCCAGCCGCGCGATTTCGGCGATCGGCTCGCCGAGCACCTTGCGCGGATGCTCCAGCACCAGCGTGGCGACGCGCTGCTCGGCCGGCGACAGCTCGTGCTGCAGGTGCTGCACCCGCTCCATCAACGTGTTGGCGCCGCTGCGACCGCGCAGGTGTTCGGACAGGATAGTGGCCACGCCGTAGAACGCCGGGTTCGGCGTCATGATGACGTAGGTCGGAATCTGCGCCAGGTAGGCGGTGAAGCGCCCCTTCGCCTCGAAACGCGCGCGAAACGGCGACGTCGCGAACCACTCGGCCATGCGCGGCACGATGCCGCCGCCAATGAACACGCCGCCGAAAGCGCCCAGCGTTACCGCAAGGTTCGCGGCGGCGCCGCCCAGCATGCCGCTGAAGCACTCGAGTACTTCCAGGCACAGCGCGTCGCACTCGTCGAGCGCACCGGCGATGATGTCGGGCGAACTGCGCCCGGCCGTCGCCACGCCGTTGCGCTCGGCCAGCGCGCGGTAGATGATCTCCATGCCGGGCCCGGAGATGAGGCGCTCGTTCGATACGTGCGGCCACTCCTTCCAGGCAAACTGCAGGATCGCGAACTCGCGCTCGTCGGCCGGCGCAAAGTTGACGTGACCGCCCTCGCTGCCGAGCGTGACGAAACCGTCGAGCGTCGGGATGACGCCTGACACGCCAAGCCCGGTGCCAGGACCCAGCACGCCGATCACCGCGTTCGCCGCCGCCGCGCCGCCGCCAACCTGCATCACGTCCTGGCCAGACAAGCCAGGCAGCGACATCGCCAGCGCGGTGAAGTCGTTGACGATCAGCAGCGTGTTCAGGCCCAGTTCGCGCCGCACTTCATCGGTCGAAAACTGCCAGTCACGATTGGTCATGCGGATCATGTCGCCGCTGATCGGGTTCGCCAGCGCGAACGCGCCGTGGTTGATGCGCGTACCCGCATGATCGGCCAGGTAGCAATGCAGTAGCGGTACGATGCCGGTGAAGTCGTCGCACTTGAGCACGCGCACCGCCCGCAGCACGCCAGGCGCCGTCTCGAGCGCGAAGCGCGCATGCGTGGCGCCGATGTCGGCCAGCAGGCGCGGCCCGTCCGCATAAGCGGTACGGCTGTATTTCTGTTCGGAGTCGAGGTCTTTGGTCATCAAGGTCGGTAACGTCAGGTCTGAAGCATCATCGGATCGCGGCTAGCATACCCTATTGGCTGAAATACATCAAAAATGAATGAAACGTATAGGTTGCATTTAGTAACCGATGTGTTACATTGCTTCCTATTCGATGCTCACCCAGGAGAGATGCACAATGACGCCTAACATGTTGAGCGAAACCGATGAACTAGTGCGCTACTCGCAGCGCAGCTTATGGCTTGCCCTGGTCGTGGTGGTGGTGCTGGGCGTGCCGGGCGCCGTTTCGCTTGGCTTCCCGGACAGCGAAACCGGCGCCTTCCTCAGGCGGTTCGCCAGCGCGCTTCCGATCGGGATCATCATTGCCGTCGCATACTTGCGCTCCTGGGCCAGTCGCGCGCGCCTGAATCCATCGGGATCGGCGATGCAGGCGATCCAGAACGACGAACTGCGCGCCGACAGCATGAACCGTGCCTTTCGCAATGCCTTCGTCGGCGTGATGGTGCTGCAGCCAGTACTGGCAATCTGGCTGACGCGAATCGCCATGGCCGATCCGCTGGCGTTCGCGGCCTGCGTGACCGTGCTGTCCGGAGCGGTACTGCTGTTGGCCAGCATCCTCTATTACGACCGCTAATCCGCCCGATGGATGAAACGCTCGTCACCAACATGAAGCTGCTGCGCGCGCAGCGCGACCTGACGCAGGCGCAGCTGGCAGACCTTAGTGGCATCACCCGCAAATCGATCAACGCGATTGAATCGGGACGCATGGTGCCGTCGACGGTCCTTGCGCTCAAACTGGCGCGCGCGCTCGGCGTGAAGGTCGAAGATATTTTCAGGCTCGATGCCGGATCGCCGAACTAACAGGCTTCAATCGTGGTCTGACACATAGTGTCAGACTTCTTCAAGCGGCTAGTGCGAAATGAGGACGATGGCGTTTTGCGCCGGGAATTGCACCACGCCGCCGGCGACTACCGCGCTGGTGCCGGAATAGGCATCGCGCACCGTCTGGCCATCGCCGAATACACCACGCACCGGAATGCTGGCCGGCTTGTCCGTCGCCAGGCCCAGCGCCACCACCACCTTGTCGCTCACGCCGTGCTTGTCATAGGTGCGCTTGAAGACGTAAGGCGAATGCTGGATCATCTGGTGCACGCCGGCGCCAACTGCCAGGTGCGCGCGTCGGAACTGTCCCAGCTTGGCCCAGTGGTCGCGCACGTCGGCCACGCGGTAGTTTGCGCGCTGCGCGTTTTTGGCCAGGTCCTCCCAATTCATGAAGCTGCGCAGTTTGGCGTCGCCCTCGGCGCCGTCGAAGCGCAGCAGGCGTGCCGTCTCGTCGCCGTAGTAGATCTGCGCGGCGCCGGGAGCGAGCATCAACTTGGTGGCGGCCTCGAAGGGCCGCGTGCGCAGGGGATCGAACGGCGTGCCGTCGTCATGCGAGCTGACGTAATTGAGCACCGAGTAGCCGGCCAGCGGCCCGTTCAGCGCGGCCGAATAGCGGGAGAACAGCGCCTCGGCGCCCTTCTGTGCGTCTTCTTTCATGCTGAAGTTGATCAGGCTGTCGAAGCCGTTCTCGAAGAAGTCGACCATTTGGCCGCCGCCGATGTCGAACTTGCGGCCATGTCCGATCGCGTAGTTGTACACCTCGGCGGTCATGAAGAAGTTGTCGTTGCCGAGCCGCTTGGCGGGATTGGCGCGCTTCCACTCTTCGTGGGCGGCGCCGGCGACCTGCTTGAGCTCCTTCCAGATGCCGGCCTCGGTGTGCTTGGCGGTGTCGGCGCGAAAGCCGTCGAAGCCGTACTTGCGCACCCAGTCGGCGTGCCACTTGATCAGGTAATAGCGCGGCGCGCGCGGGTAACCGGTGCGCTTGAAAAAGTCGTCGAGCTCCCTGACTTCGCGCTGGTAGCGCCCTTCGGCCTTCCACTTCGCCGCCAGCGCCGGCGGCAGCTTGACCGCGGCGTTGCTGCCGGTGCGGATATCGGGCAGGTTGGCCACCAGCGTGCAGTCGATGGTGGTGGCCGCGTCCTTGAAGGTGCAGGTGGGGCCGGTGCGCACCCAGTCGGCTGGCCACACCGGGTCTTCGCTGGTCACCGGTCCAGTATGGTTCATCACGACGTCGAGCAGCACGCGAATGCCGTTGGCGTGCGCAGTGTCGACCAGTTCGCGCATGTCGGCCTCGGTGCCGAGGCTGGCGTCGATGCTGGTGAAGTCCCTGGCCCAGTAGCCATGAAAGCCGTACGACTTGCCGGTGCCTTCGTCGGTGCCGGCGTGGATCTGCTCGACGGGCGGGGTGATCCAGATAGCGTCGACGCCCAGGTCGCGGAAGTACCCTTCCCTGATCTTGGCGCTGACGCCGGCCAGGTCGCCGCCCATGAAGCCGCGCAGCGGCGCCGCGTCGTCCTTGCGTCCGTAGGCATGATCGTTTGCCGGGTTGCCGTTGTTGAAGCGGTCCGTCATCAGGAAATAGATGGTGGCGTTACTCCACGAGAACGGCTGCTTTGCCAGCGCCGGAGTGGCGGCTGCACCAACGCCGAGGGCGACTGCTACGGCAAGGACGGATAATTTCATGCGTTAGGACTCTTTCAAGTGACGATAGTGGGATGATCGCGCCCGGTGCGCGGCTTAAGTTGCGACAGGTTGGCGGCAATGGCGGCAAGGCCCGCGAGCGCCTGCTGTGGATCGATAGCGTGGCGTGCCTGGTCGGCTTCGTATTTTTCCAGGTACAGGCGGATGGTCGCGCCCTCGGTGCCGGTGCCGGACAGGCGGAACACGATGCGCGAGCCGTCCGTCATGACGATGCGCACGCCCTGCTTGCTGGTCACCGACAGGTCGACCGGGTCGGTGTAGACAAAATCGTCGGCCAGCGCGACGGTGAAGCCATCGAGCTGCTGGCCGGCCAATTGACCGAGCTGGCTTCGCAGGTGCGCCATCATGCCTTCCGCCGCTTGGGCGTCGACTGCCTCGTAGTCGTGGCGCGAATAGTAATTGCGGCCGAACGTGGCCCAGTGCTCGCGCACGAGCGTGGCGGCCGGCTTGCCGCTGGCGGCGAGCAGGTTGAGCCAGAACAGCACCGCCCACAGGCCGTCCTTTTCGCGGATATGGCTCGACCCGGTGCCGTAACTCTCTTCGCCACACAGCGTGACCATGCCGGCGTCGAGCAGGTTGCCGAAGTACTTCCAGCCGGTCGGCGTCTCGTAGCACGGTATGCCGAGCGATTCGGCGACGCGGTCGGCCGCGGTGGAGGTGGGCATCGAGCGCGCGATGCCGGCCAGGCCGGCGCGGTAGCCTGGGGCCACTTGTGCGTTGGCGGCGATGATGGCCAGGCTGTCGGACGGCGTCACCGCCAGGCCGCGCGCGACGATCATGTTGCGGTCGGCGTCGCCGTCGGAGGCGGCGCCGAAGTCGGGCGCGGCGGCGCCGAACATCTCGGCGATCAGTTCTGCCGCATTGACCGGATTGGGATCCGGATGGTGGCCGCCGAAGTCTTCCAGCGGCGTGCCGTTGATGACGGTGCCGGCCGGCGCGCCCAGCGTGCCTTCCAGGATGGCGTGCGCATACGGGCCGCATACCGCGTGCATGGCGTCGAAGCGCATCGTGAAGCCGCCGGCGAACAGCGCCTTGACGGCGGCGAAATCGAACAGACTTGCCATCAGCTCGGCGTAGTCCGATACCGGGTCGATGACTTCGACGTCCATCTGTTCGATGCGCGACACGCCGACCTGATCAAGGTCGGGCACGGCGGCGTCGCTGATGCGGTACAGCGCGTTGGTTTGGGTGTACAGGTAGAGCGCTTCGGTGATTTTTTCCGGTGCCGGTCCGCCGTTGCCGACGTTGTACTTGATGCCGAAGTCGCCATCCGGGCCGCCTGGATTGTGGCTGGCCGACAGCACGATGCCGCCGAACGCGGCGTGCTTGCGGATCACGCAGCTGACCGCCGGCGTGGACAGGATGCCGCCCTGCCCGACCAGCACGCGGCCAACGCCATGCGCGGCCGCCATCTGCAGGATCACGCCGACGGCGGTGCGGTTGAAATAGCGGCCATCGCCGCCGAGCACCAGGGTCTGGCCGCGGCAGTCGCCGATGGTATGGAAAATCGCCTCGACGAAGTTTTCCAAGTAGCCGGGCTGAAGAAATTCGCTGACTTTCTTGCGCAGGCCCGACGTGCCGGGGCGCTGCCCGGCGTATGGCGTGCTTGCTACCGAGTGTATTGTCATTCGCAGCTCCTGTTCGCTCTGAATATGGATTGGTTGTTATCAATCCTCTACCATACGACAGTCGGCAAAAGCGTGGCGCGGGTCACTTCGCCGCGACCGCCTTGTCGGTGACGAACAGCGTGAGCACGCCGGCCAGGATCATGCTCGCGCCGCCGAGCATCAGTGTCTGCACGGTGTGGCCGCCGAATACGTGGGTGGTCATCCAGCCGAGCAGCAGGCCGCTGACGATCTGCGGAATCACGACGAAGAAGTTAAACAGGCCCATGAAATAGCCCATGCGGTTGGCCGGCAGCGCGCCGGCCAGGATCGCGTACGGCATTGTCAGGATGCTGGCCCACGCGATGCCGACGCCGATCATCGGGATGATCAGCATTTCCCTGGTGGTGATCATGAAGATGCTGGCCAGGCTGATGCCGCCGATGATCAGGCAGGCCGTATGGACTGCCTTGCGGCTGGTGGCGCGGGCGACGACCGGCAGCAGGAATGCGGCCAGCGCGGAGACGCCGTTGTAGACGCCGAACATGATGCCGACCCAGTTGCCGGCGCTTTGGTAGGCGGCCGACTGGGCGTCGGTGGTGCCGTACACGTTGTCGGCAATCGCGGTGCCGGTGTAGATCCACATCGCGAACAGCGCGATCCAGGTGAAGAACTGAACGAACGCGAGCTGCACCATCGTTTTCGGCATCTGGCCGAAGCCGCCGACGATTTCGCGCAGCGCGACGCCGGGACGCCTGGACGCGGTGCGCTCGGCGATGAACTTGTCCATGTTCTCGGGCGGGGACTCGGTCGAGGTCAGCACTGTCCACATCACCGACAGGAAGAACACCAGGCCGCCGATGTAGAACGAGTAGCGCACCGTGTCAGGCACCATGCCGCCGACGGGCACGTTGCTGACGCCGAAAACGTCGGAGAACATGGTCGGCAGCAGCGAGGCGATGACCGCGCCGCAGCCGATGAAGAAGGTCTGCATCGCGAAGCCGGCGGTCTGCTGGCTCGGATCGAGCTTGTCGCCGACGAAGGCGCGAAACGGCTCCATCGAGATATTGATCGCCGCGTCCATCATCCACAGCACGGCGACGGCCATCCACAGGGCCGAGGAGTTCGGCATCAGGAACAGGGCAATCGAGGCGAGGACGGCGCCGATGAAGAAGAACGGGCGGCGGCGGCCCCAGGACGGGTGCCAGGTGTTGTCGCTCATGTAGCCGACGATCGGCTGGACCAGCAGGCCGGTGATCGGCGCGGCGAGCCAGAACAGCGGCAGGTCGTCCGGCTGGGCGCCGAGGGTCGAGAAGATGCGGCTGGTGTTGGCGTTTTGCAGCGCGAAGCCGAACTGGATGCCGAAGAAGCCGAAGCTCATGTTCCATAACTGCCAGAACGTCAGGCGCGGCCGCAACGAGGGTAGCGTCATTTCCATCTGTGTCTCCGAATTTTCTCTGATTTCGTTGCGTCGCGCGGTGCTGGCGCATCTGCTTATTTGTAGGAAAGTAACATGGCGATTTCTAAGTGTCAATCTAAACCAGTTCATAGTAGAATCGGCGCAGCGATGGCCGGCATAAAGAGAAATTTGTAGTGAAATAACAGCGGCCGCGTAATTAAAAACGACGATGGGGACACCATGCTGGACATGCAAAAGCGCCTGAGCAATTCCTTTAACGCCATCATCAGCCTGCCGTCGACGGCGATGGGCTTTGCGTTGTGCATCCAGATTTCGGCGCTCAGCTGGCTGCTCAGTACCAAATATCATCTCGACATCCACGAGATCGGCATCGTCTGGGCGGCCGGGCCGCTGGCCGGGATCATCGGCCAGGTGCTGATCGGCTTCATCAGCGACGGCGCCTGGTTCTGGGGCGGGCGTCGCCGGCCGTTCATCCTGATCGGCGGCACGCTTGCGGCGCTGATGGTGTTCCTGCTGCCGCGCATCGACGTCGTCGCCGGCGTGCTTGGCATCGGCAACCTGCTGGTGGTGGCGGTGATCGTCGCGCTCACGCTCGACCTGTCGATCAACATCGGCTTCAACCCCACCCGCGCGCTGATTGCCGACGTCACGCCTGACGGCGAGGCGCGCACGCGCGGCTTCACGTGGATGCAGACCATCTCCGGCTTCTGGGGCGTGATGGCCTACCTGATCGGCGCCTTCATCGACAACTACGCGCTGATCTCGGCCGGCGTCGTCATCGTGTTCGCGTTCTCCGTGGTGCCGATGTTCTTCGTCACGGAGCCGCGCGAACTGAAGGTCCAGGGCGCCGCAGCAGCGACCCGCACCGAGTGGGGCCAGCTGTGGCGCATCTACTTCGCGCACGGCTTTTCGTGGATCGGGGTGCAGTCGATGTTCGTCTACATCATCGCCTTCATCCAGCAGCACATCGTCGACGGCCGGACGTCGCCCGAATCGTTTGCGAGCCAGTCGGGCCACGTGATCGCGATCTCGTTCGCGGTAATGAACGTGGTCGGCTTCGTGCTGCCGGCGCTGGTGCTGGCGCCGCTGGCGTCGCGCATCGGCCGCGTCAAGACGCAGGTCGGCTGCATCGCCATCATGGCATGCGCCTATTTCGCGATCGCTTACGCCGGCTACTCGACACACCGGCTGTACGCACTGATGGCGGTGGTCGGCATCGGCTGGAGCGCGATCGTCAGCTTGCCATTCGCGATCATGAGCGAGAAGGTCGACAAGAGCCGCATGGGGTTTTTCATGGGGATCTTCAACCTGTCGGTGGTCATTCCGCAGCTGCTGTCGACCGGCGTGGGCTACGTGCTCAAGTCGACCGAGAACTCGAATATCCTGTTCATCATTTGCGGCAGCTGCCTGGCCATATCGGCCGTATTGTGGTGCCTGGTGAGCGAGACGAAGACGGTCGCGGTGCAGGCGTCGGCAATGGCGACGGCTCACTAAGGCCGCCCCTCCCGGCAGGGGTCTGCTTGCGCGGGAACGACGATTTCGAGGTTACGCCTTATCGTTGGCGGCGCCGGCGCCCGACGCGATCATCCGCGCGAACTCGCCACTGTCGATCAGCCGCTGCAGTTCGCCGGCGCCGCCGACCAGCGTGCCTTTGACGAACACCATCGGGAAGGTCTGCCAGCCGGTCCACATCTTCAGCGCGTTGCGGCGGCGCCACTGGCTCAGGTAGCTGCCATATTCAAGGTACTTGTACGGCGCCGAAATCGCATCGAGCGCCTTGCGCGCCTTTTTCGGGAACGGATTGAGCGCCATGCCGACCACCACCACGTCGTTACCGGCGTTCGCGCCCTGCACCTCGCGCACGATATCGGCGTTCCGCTCGGAGATGGCCTGGCGGATGGCAGGATGGATGTGGTCTTCGGCGAGAATTGGGCGGGTCATGCGGCGTCCTTTGCAAGTTGAGATGAAAAAAAGGGCGCCACAGGCGCCCTTGGTGAGTTACTCCGCTTTCGGCGGACCCTTGCGGTGTTCCTTCTTCGGTCCTTTGGCGTAGCCTGCCTTTTCGGCGAAGCGGCGATCGCCCGCCGCCTTTTTCGGACCGGCAAACGTACCGGCGGCCTTTTTCACCGCAGGCGGCTCGCCGTCGCGGGTGATGTTGAGCTGCTGGCCTGCCACCCACACCGTCTTCAGGTGGTCGATCAGGTCAGGCGGCATATCGGCCGGCAGGTCGAGCGTGCTGTAGTCGTCGTAGATCTCGATGCGGCCGATGTACTTCGATTCGATGCCCGCTTCGTTGGCGATGGCGCCGACGATGTTGCCCGGCTTGACGCCGTGAGAGTGACCGACTTCGATGCGGAACGTGCCCATGCCGTCTTCTGCCGGACGCATGGTGCGCTCGCGCTTGAAGGCCGGCGCGTCGGCGCGATCGGCACGCATCGGCGGCGCGTCGGCGCGCGGCGCGCGGGCCGGACGCTCTTCCCACACCGGCGCGGCCTTGGCACTGCGGTCCGGCTTTTCAAGCAGCAGCGGCACGTCGCCGCGCGCCAGCTTGGCCAGCGCCGCGGCGATTTCCACTGCCGGCACATTCAGTTCGCGCTCGTACTCTTCGATCAGGGTGCGGAACACGTCGATGCCGCCGGCGGCGAGCGTCTCGGTGATCTGGTCCTTGAACTTGGCGATGCGAACGTCGTTGATGGTTTTCACCGTCGGCAGCGTCAGCGGCGACACCGGCTGGCGGGTGGCGCGCTCGATCGCCTTGAGCAGGCCCTGCTCGCGCGGGGTGATGAACAGGATTGCCTCGCCGCTGCGGCCGGCGCGGCCGGTGCGGCCGATGCGGTGGGTGTAGCTTTCCGGATCGGACGGCACGTCGTAGTTGATGACGTGGCTGATGCGCTCGACGTCGAGACCGCGGGCGGCGACGTCGGTGGCGACCAGGATGTCGATCTTGCCGTCCTTGAGCTGGGCGATGGTGCGCTCGCGCTGCGTCTGCTGCATGTCGCCGTTGATGGCGGTGGCGGCAAAACCGCGCGCCTGCAGCTTGCCGGCCAGTTCTTCGGTACCGAGCTTGGTGCGGGCGAAGATGATCATGCCGTCGAACGGCTCGGCTTCGAGGATGCGGGTGAGCGCCTCGAGCTTTTGCATGCCGCTGACCATCCAGTAGCGCTGGCGGATATTGTCGGCGGTGCCGGTCTTGGCGGCGACGGTCACTTCGGCCGGATCGCGCAGGTAGGTCTTGGCGATGCGCTTGATCGCCGACGGCATGGTGGCCGAGAACAGCGCGGTCTGGCGCGTGGCCGGGGTCTTTTGCAGGATCTGTTCGACGTCGTCGATGAAGCCCATGCGCAGCATCTCGTCGGCTTCGTCGAGCACCAGCGTCTTCAGCTTCGACAGGTCGAGCGAACCCTTGTCGAGGTGATCGATCACGCGGCCTGGGGTGCCGACGACGACGTGCACGCCGCGGCGCAAGGCCGACAGCTGCGGGCCGTAGCTCTGGCCGCCGTAGATCGGCAGCACGTGGAAGTCCTTGATGTGTGCGGCGTAGGTCTGGAACGCCTCGGCGACCTGGATCGCCAGTTCACGCGTGGGCGCCAGCACCAGCGCCTGTGGCGAGTGCTGCTTGATGTCGAGGTTCGACAGGATCGGCAGCGCGAAGGCGGCGGTCTTGCCGGTCCCGGTCTGGGCCTGTCCGAGCACGTCGCGATTGGCCAGCAGCAGCGGGATGGTGGCGGCCTGGATCGGCGATGGCGTTTCGTAGCCGACCTCTTTGATCACCTTGAGGACGGCGGCGGAGAGGTTCAGGTCGGAAAACTGCGGAAGGGGGGTGTCGGACATGGAGTTGCTCACTTAATTAACGCGTAAAGATGGCAGTTTACTCTCTTGACGCCCGACACGTACTAATTTCGCCACGCGCCGTGCTTTGCCGAGCACAACTTAACACTTGCCACTCGGCCAAAACGCTGGGGTCAGGTCTGACATTCGGACAAAATGCTGGGGTCAGGTCTGGCATTCGGACACTTCGGGCTGCATAAGCCAGTCGACGACTCACGACGCCGGCGGCCTGATCAACGCGCCTAGCGTACTCATGCACTAGATCCGAGGGAAACTGTCCGGATGTCAGCGCAATAATCGGCGGCGGGCGCCGAAGATCGCCCCGAAGCAAACACCTTTATTACTGCTGGTTCTAGGAAGCTCCACTCTTATGGTGTTTGCTTAAGAGACCTGACCCCGGCCAAATGTCCTGCGGCCGCTTCTCTCTGTCTACCGATTCTTTCAACATATACAAATTCTTTCTGCGTATCCAGTTTTTGACCGTGTAAAAGTTGACGTTCAGATCGTCTGAAACGTCCTGCACGGTACGTTTGCCTCGAGAATAAACCTTCACTAAGGCTTGCTCGATAAAAGCATCAAAATACAGTTTACTCATGTTGTCTCCCAAAAATGTAGGGTGACAACTAGTCTGACAGAAGGGGAATGTCAGACCTGACCCCAGCGTTGGCAACAGTAATCGGGATAGGGGGCGGCCACAATGACCGCGCCCCTCCCACACCACCCGGCATGCGGGTCCGCACCGGGCGGTTGAAACGGTCGAGGTCGCCATGCCTGTACCCGAACATGACGCCTAGATTCACCTGACCCTGACCCGGCCGATTTGGTTCTTCGCTGTCACCGCGCTTCAGGCTTCACCATCGACGCGTTGTGTGACGAGCCCCGTATCCGGGCATCTGAAGCAGATCCATCCCAGATGGTCAGGCAGACTCACCCTCCCGCTCCTTCGGCCCTTCATCGGCGATTTCGGCCTTCCCGGCCCAGCCCCCGACTACTACGACCTCTGCTGACTTCTCGTTCCGGCTTCCACCGTCGCCCTTTCAGGCACAAGACGAGATCTCCCCAGGTAAGAACGCAATCCTTCCCTGCACAACCGCCGGATTTACGCCGCCTGATCCTTTGACCACAAGAGCTTTGCGGTTTCTTGCCCGCTCGCCCTGATCGGCACCGCCTTCTATCCGGCTCTTGTCCATCGGCTTGCAGTTTCGATCCACGCTTCCTCCCCACGGTCGCCCTTCCGCAGTTGCGCTTCACTTCGTTCGCTGTGGTCAGCTCACGGCGGGACTTGCACCCACAAGATTGTGCCCATGCTGGGCGCACAAGAAAAAGCCCCGACACTTGCGTGACGGGGCTTTCTGGCAACTTGTGTTGCTGACGCTTAGAACTTGTAGTTGGCGCCAACCAGGACCGTGCGACCGTACTTCTGATACTCGAGTTGCTTGCGGCGGTCGCCGTTGTAGGTCTCGTAAGCCGAGTTGGTCAAGTTGTTGACCTGGGCGAGCAGGCCGACGCCCTTCAGCGGACCACCCTGGAACGTGTAGCCGATCTGGAAGTCGACGACGTTTTCGCCAACGACGTAACGCAGGCTGCGCTCGCCGGCAAAGTTGCCGATTTCACCAACGAAGTCGGAACGCTTGCGCTGGCTGATGCGCGTCTCGAAACCGGCCTTTTCGTAGTACAAGGTCAAGTTGCTGATGTTCTTCGACAGGCCCGGCAGCGGTATCTTGCTGCCGATGCTGCCGCTCGGGTCTTCGATCGTGATCGAGCTGTCGCTATGGGTATAGCTGGCCTGCACGCCGAAACCGTCCAGCACCGGCGTGACCAGGTTCAGTGGCAGCGAACCGGACAGCTCGATACCTTTCAAGGTGCCGCCCTGGCCGTTGTAAGGCGCCGAGTAGTTGCCGATCTGCGTCTTGGCGATGGTGCCAGGAGTGAACTTCGAGAAGTCGTAGTCCTTCGTCTGGGTATAGATGTAGCTGACCAGCTTCTTGTGGAAAGCGGCAACTGCAACGTACGCCTTGGTGCCGAAATACTTTTCGTACGAAATATCGAAGGCATTAGCGCGCCAAGGGTCGAGCTGGGCGTTGCCGCCGCTGCCACCCGGTTTGAAGTCGACGTTGCTGACGCCAAAGTCGAGCGCCGAGCGCAGCTGGTCGACGCGGGCGCGGGCGATCTGCCGTGCAGCAGCCAGGCGCACCGTCTGGCCGCCATCGAAGCCGAACACCAGGTTGGCGCTTGGCAGCACGTCGGTGTAGCTCTTGCCGTCATGCACCGGCTTGACTTGCTTGCCGACAGCGGCGGTGCCGTCCCAGTAGTTCGCGTCCGACGACTGCTCGGTACGCTGCATCTGCACGCCGAAGTTGCCGCGCAAGGTCACCGCACCGAATTCGCTGTCGATGTTGGCCTTGGCGTAGGCGGTGGTGATCTTCTCGTTGACGTCCCAGCCTTTGGCGATCAGGTAGTCCTTGGTGTCCGTCGGCGCGAAAATCATGTACTTCGCGACGACGCCAGGGACGTTCCACGAAGGAATCATGCCGGTGCCGGAGAAGCCGAGGTTGACCGGAGCGTACTGCAGGTCGCTCGAAATCGTCGACGGCGCGCCCTTCAGGTCGATGTTGCCTTCCGGCTGGCGCTTCATCTTGCTGCGGTCGGCGTAGCTGACGCCCACGTCCACGCTCGACAGGAATCCGTCGAGCGGGAAGTTGGCGGCGAACTTCACGCTCGTGAGTTCGTCTTCGACGAGCGGCGTCTTGCCGTAGCCGGAGCCGTAAATGGTGTTGCGCACGAACAGCGTCGACGGCTTGCTGTAGTCGCGGCCCGGCGCAATGATCGGGAAGCCGCCGGCGCCAAGGCGCAGCGTGACCGAATCGAGGAACGGGGTGCCCGAGAGCGTGCTGATCTGAGTGTTGTTTTCCAGGCTCAGCTCGTCACGCTTGGCGGTCGAGTAGCTGACGTCGGCAAGCACGGTGATGTCGTTGAGCTTGAACGTATTGGCCCAGCCGGCCGCGCGGATGTCGTCCTTGCGGTTGCTATACATGCCGCGCACCAGCGGATAGACGTTGTTGGCCACGCCGCCGGTCAGCACGCCGCCCTGGGTCGTAGCCGGGTTGTACAACAGGCCTGGCGTGAAGCCGCCGTTGTAGTCGCCGAGATTGATTTCCAGCTGGTTGGCGGTTTCTTCGCGCTTGGCAGTCGAGCCGTACAGGTCGAGCACGCTGTTCCATGCCTTCGACGGACGGTATTGCAGCACAGCCATCAGGCCGTCGCGTTCGTTGCGGCCGCTGCGCGCGACCGATTTGATGCCGTCGGTGAGCGAGGTGCCCGCTGGCACGCCTGGGCGGCCGTCGGTTTTCCATGGCTCATACAGGCCGGTTTCGTTGTCGAGCACCGGCGAATCGAGATGGGCAAAACCAATCGCCACGCCGATGGTGCGGTCGGCAAACTGGTCGATGTAGCTGATGCTGAAGCGGTTGCCGGTCGCTTTCGCGTTCGAGATGCTGCCCAGCGAATTGCGCTCGGCCCGTGCATTCATCGCGACGGTGCGCTTGCCGAACGCCAGCGGACGCACGGTCTGCATGTCGATCGTGCCGGACAGGCCCTGGCCGACGAGCGCCGCATCCGGCGTCTTGTAGATGGTCACGCCGCTGAGCAGCTCGGACGGGTACTGGTCGAATTCGACGCTGCGGTTGTCGCCGGTGCTGACCTGCTCGCGCCCGTTCAGCAGCGTGGTGGAGAAATCCGGGGACAAGCCACGCACGCTGATGACCTGGGCGCGGCCGCCCACGCGTTGCGCGGCCAGGCCTGGCAGGCGCGAGATCGATTCGGCGATGCTGGCGTCGGGCAGCTTGCCGATGTCTTCCGCCGAAATCGCTTCGACGATGGAGCTGGAGTCTTTTTTGACCGAGATGGCGTCTTCGATGCCGCGGCGGATACCCGACACGGTCACGCTGGCGATCGGTGCGTCGGCGGCATTGGTGGCCGTCGACGTTTGCGCGTTGACCTGGCCGGACATGGCCGAGATCAGCACGGCACAGCCGGCGGCGACAGGGCTCAGCTGGAAGAACAGGCCGGCCCGGGTGCCCGCAGGCTTGTTTGCGAAAATTTTCATTTGTCCCCTCAATTTCATTTAGAACTACGTATTTCCCGCAACTACAGCCGAAATGCCTACAACACGGGAGCCGGAACCGAGCGTTCTGAGACGCTCTGTTGAAGATTCTGTACTAAAACTAGATTCACTGTCAACGTGAGTTCAACTCGACTACATCCGCGTGATGTTTTTTGCCTACTTATACAGGAGAGAGGGTTTTTTACGTTGTATTTATGCTACAACAAGTATGCATGGCTGGTGTAGTTGCACTACATTTCGCCAGATTTTCCCAATCACACCGCCTGGGTTGGCAATTGGGCTTGTACTAAAACTAGCGATCAACGCATCAGCGATGATTGATGGGGATGGTTTTCCATAGTATTCTTTTGCTCAAGAATACGTAGCAGCCGACCAGGATTCGCATAACGGCTTCACGTCGTCGATGTAGCTTAACTACTGATTTCATCTAAAAATATGGGGACCGCATGACCCGACCACCTGGCGGTTGCCTGATCGCTTGCATCGCCCTCGCCGGCATACTGATGGCGCCGGCCGCGGCCGCATCGCCGCCAACGCGCATCGCGCATCTGGAGCCGCCGTTCTGGTGGGCCGGCATGCAGCACAAATCGCTGCAGCTGATGGTCCATGGCGCCGGCATCGCCGACCTGGCGCCGGCGCTCGACTATCCCGGCGTGCGCATCGCCGGCGTCAAGCGGGTCGCGAACCGCAATTACCTGTTCTGGCCCTGGCCGACAAGGTGGCGCCAGGCGCCTTCGACCTGGTGTTCGGTAGCGGCGCCGGCGCCATCAAGTACCGCTACCAGCTGCTGGCGCGCGAGCCAGGTTCGGCGCAGCGCGCCGGTTTCAATACCAGCGACGCCATCTACCAGGTCATGCCGGACCGTTTTGCCAACGGCACGCCGGCCAACGACAGCGTGCCGGCGCTGCTTGAGAAAGCCGACCGCAAGCCGGGCGGCGGCCGCCACGGCGGCGACATCCAGGGCATCATCGACCACCTCGACTACATCGCGGCGATGGGCTTCACCCAGCTGTGGCCAACGCCGCTGGTCGAAAACGACATGCCCGACCATTCGTATCACGGCTACGCGGCGACCGACCACTACAAGATCGATGCGCGCTACGGCAGCAACGGCGATTTCCGCCGCCTGTCGGACGAGGCACGCCGGAAAGGCATCGGCATCATCCAGGACGTGGTTCTGTCGCACATCGGGCTCGGACACTGGTGGATGAAGGACATGCCGACGCCCGACTGGACCAACCATGGCGGCAAATTTGCGCCGACGGCGCACCACCGCGTGTCGGTGCAGGACCAGTACGGATCGCAGGCCGACCGGCAGAACTTCACCACCGGATGGTTCGGCCCGCACATGCCGGACATGAACCAGACCAACCCACTGGTGGCGACTTACCTCATACAGAACAATATCTGGTGGATCGAGTACGCCAGCCTTTCGGGGCTGCGCATCGATACCTACGGCTATTCGGACGGCGCCTTCCTCACCGAATACACGCGCCGCATCATGGCCGAATATCCGAACCTGAACCTGGTGGGCGAAGAGTGGCACAAGTCGCCGGCGGTGGTGTCGCACTGGCAGCGCGGCAAAGTCAACGCCAACGGCTATACCAGTTCGCTGCCAAGCCTGATGGACTTCCCGATGATGTACGCGATGCGCACCGCGCTGACCGACCAGGAAGCCGGCTTTAACGAAGCATACGAAACGCTGTCGCTCGACTACCTGTATCCCGATCCATCGCGGCTGGTCCTCTTCGAAGGCAACCACGACGTCGCGCGCCTGTTCAGCGCAGTGGGCGAAGACGTCGACCTGTACAAGATGGCGCTGGTGTTCACGATGACGATGCCGCGCATCCCGCAGTTCTATTACGGCACCGAGATCCTGATGACCAGCACCGCCAAGGGCCGCGACGACGCCAGCTACCGGCGCGATTTTCCCGGCGGCTGGGCCGGCGACAAGGTCAGCGCCTTCAGCGGCGCCGGCCTGACGAGCAGGCAGCAGGAGGCCCAGGCCTTCGTCAAGAAGCTGGTCAACTGGCGCAAGACCAGCGCCGTCATCCATCATGGAAAGACGATGCAGTTCGGCCCCGAAAACGACACATGGGTCTATTTCCGCTACGCCGGCGACAAGCGAGTCATGGTCGCGTTCAACAAGAACGCCAAGACGGTCAGCCTGCCCACCGCACGCTTCCAGGAGATGCTGAAAGGCGCGCACGGCGGCGTCGATGCGCTGACCGGCAGGACGGTCGACCTGAAGGACGCGCTGGCGCTGCCGGCGCGCTCGGTCGTCATCGTGGAGATCTGACATGCGGCGAACGATGATGGCGCTGGCCGCCGCACTGGCGATGCCGCTGGCGGCGGCCGGTGCGGTGCCAGGCGTGGACGCCTATTTCGACGCCATGGCAATCACGGTGGCGCCGGGACAGCAAGCGCAATTTGTCAGCGGCGACAACCTCGCCGGCTACTTCGCCGGCCGGACGCAAAGTCACGGCAAGGGCGAAGGCTATGTGACGCGTGAAGGTACGCTGTTCCTCGACTACGCAAGCCTGGTCGATGGCGCCGTCAACGACCGCGCCCACTCGGCCGAGCAGGTGCTGCCTTATGGGCACCGGGTGCGCTATCCAAACGGCGCGGTCGAGGAGATGGCGCTGCTGTCGAAGCAGCGCGCGCTGGCCATGTCGGTCGCCAGCCCGCGCGCGGCGATACTGGCGATCGCCCCGCTGCTCAAGGAGACGCGCAGCGTGCGCCAGGAAGGCGACGTCGTCATCGTCGAAGGCGCCAGCCAGTTTGCCGCGTTCGCCGCCGACCAGCCCATCGTGCTTGACCAGGCGCTGACGCTGCGAACCGTGCATCCCGCCACATCGCTGACGGTGGTCGCCGCATTCGGCGCCAGTGCCGCGGGAGCAGCGCAGCGGGCCCGCCAACTGGCCGCCGCCGATCCGATCGGCGCCGAGAAAATAGCCCGCCACGCCGCGCTCACCCGCAGCTACCTGGCGACCAGCGACGCCGAGTACAACAAGGCGCTGAACTGGGCCAAGGCGTCGGCCGGCATGTTCGTGGTCGAGGAATTCGGCACCGGCATCTGGGCCGGCCTGCCGTGGTTTCGCGACAACTGGGGCCGCGACACGTTTATCGCGCTGCCCGGCACCCTGCTCGTCTCCGGCCAGTTCGAGCAGGCCAAAGCGGTGCTGTCGAACTTTGCCCGCTACCAGAACCTCGATGCGCGCGACAAGGAATACGGCCGCATCCCGAACCGCGTGTCGGCTACCGAGAAGACCATCTACAACACCGTCGACGGCACGCCGTGGATGCTGCGCGAGGCGCTCGAGTACATCCGCTATACCGGCGACAGGGAGTTCGCCGCCCAGATGTACAAGCTGGCCCTGCCCTACTTCGAAGGCGCCATCGCCAACTACACCGACCGCCAGGGCCTGCTGTCGCACGACAGCGCCGATACCTGGATGGATGCGCGGATCGACAACAAACAGCCGTGGTCCGCGCGCGGCCCTCGCGCGGTCGAAATCCAGGCGCTCTGGTACACCGCGCTGCAAACCGGCGCGTATCTCGCGCGGCAAGCTGGCGACGAGGCGAAAGCGCGCGAATGGAGCGCACTGGCGGCAAAGGCGCAGCGCAGCTTCCTGTCGACGTTCTGGGATGGCGCCGTCATGGCCGACCGCCTGCGCGAAGATGGCAGCCGCGACATCCGCGTGCGCCCGAACCAGCTGATGCTGGTGTCGATCCCGTTCGACGACTTCGTGCCGCCGGCGGTGCAGGCACGGGTCACGCGCAACGCGGTGTCGCAGCTGCTCTACCCTTACGGCATCGCATCGCTGAGCCAGGACGACCGCTATTTCCACCCGCGCCACGAGAATCCGGACTTCCACCACAAGGACGCCGCCTACCACCAGGGCACGATCTGGGGCTGGAACGCCGGGTTCACGGTCACCGCGTTGTCCAGGTTTGGCTATCAGCACCTGGCGTGGCCGCTGACGCAAAACCTCGGGCGCCAGATCCTCGGCCTCGGCACGCTCGGCACGATGAGCGAGCTGCTCGACGCGCTGCCAGGCGCAGCCGGCAAACCGACACCATCGGGCACCTGGGCGCAATCGTGGAGCGTGGCTGAATATGCGCGCAACGGCTACCAGGACTATGTCGGCTTCAAGCCGGACCTGCTGGCCAATACGCTGGCGTTCACGCCGGCCATTCCCGCCGCGTGGACATCGTTTTACGCCGTGCTGCCCTTTGGCCGCGGCGAATCTGTGCAGGTCGACTACACGCCGGGACGCTGGGTTTTCCGCCTCGACGGCGCAGCGGCGAGGAAGTTGCGTTTCAACTTCCTCAATCGCGACAAGAGCCGCTTGCAAGTGAGCTTCACGCTCGCTGCGGGCCTGAAGGCCACGTTGCTGGTCGGCGCGCGCGGGGCGAGCCTGAATGGCCGCGCGCTGGCGGTGCGCCCGGTGCAGGCTTCGTACGCAGGCGTCATTGGCAAGCTTGGATTTCGCCAGCCGGCCCGATACGATCCCGCCCGCTTCCCCATGCTGAAGTCGAAGGACGTCCTGAAAGGGATCGTCGAGCGGGGTGAGTACCGATGAAGCGATCCGTCTTCCTGGTCGGCGCCCTGCTGATATCCGGCGCCGTGTCCGGAGCGCCCGCGAAGGATCTGTACGTCCGCGGCGCCTTCAACGGCTGGGGCGTCGACAATCAGCTCGTCGACAAGGGCAACGGCGTGTTTGAAACGCAGATTGTCATCAGCCCGGGCAACCACGGCTTCAAGGTCGGCCGCAAGGACTGGTCGGTCGAATGGGTAATCAACCCGGCTGCCAGCGTGACGGTAGCGACCGATACCGACTACATCCTTGGCGCCCAGCCAGGGCCGGAGGACTACCTGTTCGTCAGGCAGACCGGGACTTACCGCTTCGGCATCGACATATCGAAAGCCAAGCCGATGCTGCGGGTTGTACGCGTGGCTTCGGCGCCGGTGGAAACGATCGATCCGCATCGGGACCATCAGCAACCGGTGTCGGTCGACTACGCTACTTTCGACGGCAAGCAGGAGACCGCGCGCTTCTCGGCAAAGGACGCCAGTGCGCCGCTGCGCGACTATGCGCACTCGAGCACGATGCAGCTGCGCGATCCGGGACCGCAGTTCGTCGCGTACAAGGAAAGGGCCGGCCTGCCGACTGTCCGCAGCGGCAACCTCGCCTTCGATGCGCTGTTCGCGCTGGCCGTGACCGAGATGCAGCAGAATTCGGTCAGCGACATCAGGGACGGGAACTACACCGGCGGCGCCGCAATGGCCTGCGACTGCTTCGCCACCGGCGAGAAGTGGCACTACGTCTGGACGCGCGACCTGTCGTATGCGGCCGACCTTGGCCTGGCCATGCTCGACCCGCTGCGCGTGATGAATTCGCTGAACTTCAAGCTGTCCGGCTACCGCGAAGGCGCCGTCAATCCGGCGCAGGTGGCCGGCAGCGCGGACGGCCTGCAGATCATCCAGGACACCGGCAGCGGCGGCAGCTGGCCGGTCAGCACCGACCGGGTCAGCTGGGCCTTCGGCGCCGAGGCAGTGCTCAAGACCTTGCCGATCGCCGAGCGCACGGTATTTGCCGAGCGCGCGCTGCGCGCCCTGGTCAACACCATCGAGAACGACCGGCTGGCCGCGTTCGACCCGACCGACCGGCTCTACACGGGCGAGCAATCCTTCCTCGACTGGCGCGAGCAGAGCTACGCCTCGTGGATTACCGGAGACATCGCATCGCTGGCCAGCTCGAAAGCGCTGTCGACCAACGTCGCGCACTACAAGGCGCTGACGCTGGCGGCGTCGCTCGCCGGCCAGCAGGGCCAACGCGCGCTGGCGAAGAAATACGGTACGTGGGCGGTCGACCTGCGGCGCGCCATCAACCAGCGTTTCTGGCTGGCGGACGAAGGCATGTACAGCAGCCTGACGGCGCCGCATTTCGACGGCGCGCCGATGCACAAGTTCGACTGGCTGGGCCAGTCGCTGGCAATCGTCACCGGGGTCGCCGGGTTCGAGCGCTCGCGCAGCATCCTGGAGCGCTACCCGCACGGTCCGATGGGACCGCCCGTGATCCATCCGCAGCAGCAGGGGGCGCCGATCTATCACAACCGCGCGATGTGGCCCTTCGTCACGGCGTATGGACTGAAGGCGGCGGCCATGACCGGCAACGCCGGCGTCGCCGACGCGGCCTACGAGTCGCTGATGCGCGGCGCCGCGCTGAACCTGTCGAACATGGAGAACCTGGAGTGGCTAAGCGGCCAGCCGCTGCTGCTCGACGAGAAGAACCCTTCGCTGATTGGGCCCGTCATCAATTCGCGGCGCCAGCTGTGGTCCGTCGGCGGCTACCTCGGCATGGTGATCGAGAACGTGTTCGGCATCTCGGCAACCGCCACCGGCGTCAATATCAGCCCGTTCATTACGGCCAGGCTGCGACGCGAGACGTTTGGCCTGTCGACATCGATTTCGCTTGACGCGCTGCGGCTGCGCGACAAGACGATATCGGTAAAGATTCAGCTGCCGCCGGCGCAGCCGGGCGAAGGCTTTTACCTGGTCGAGCGCATCAGCGTCAATGGTGCGCGGGTCTCGCAACACGTCAACTGGAATGCGCTGCCGGCCGACAGCGCCGTCGAGATCGTGCTTGGCACACTGGCGCCGGGGCAGCAGCGTATCCGCCGCGTCAATGCCGATCCGTATGCAACGTCGGGCGCGGTGTTCGCGCCAGGCGAGCCGGCGATCGCCAACTTCACGCGCGACGGCGACGGCGTGCGCTTCGACATCGACGCGGGACATAACGGAACCGGCACCGTCTACAACGTCTACCGCGACGGCAAGCTCGCTGCCGCCGGCTTGAGGGCCGGCGCCTGGCGCGACCGCAGTGGGACCGCCTGCTACGCCGTCGAAGCGGTCGATCCCGCGTCGGGCAATCGCAGCCATCACAGCGCCACGAGCTGCGCCGATCCCGGCATCGACATCGCGCAGGCGATCAAGGACTGGGGCAAACCTGGCGACCGGTTTGCGGTCAATGCAATCGCCGTGCCGGCGGCCGGCAAGTACAAGGTGCAGGTTCGCTATCATAACGGCGCCAACCAGATCAACCTGGGCATCAGCGGCGGCGTTAAATGGATGACGGTAAAAGGCCAGGCCGGCCGGATCGTCGCGCGCCAGGTGATACAGCTTCCGCACTCGCGCGCGCCGGTGGTTTATTCGACGCCTCTGACGGCGCGCCTGGCGGCCGGCACCTACAGCGTCGAACTCCACGATTTTTATAATATGAGCTACCTGCAAAGCAACAGCACCTTCAGTGCGGCAGGCGGGGTCGATGGCATCTTTAACCGTTTCGATATTTACGGCATACGCCTGTTGAGGGTCAAATGAAAAGCACCATATTCGCCGCGCTTGCGGCCCTGCTGCTGGCGACGAGCGCTGGCGCCACCACCGTACGCGTGCACTACGACGCCGGCAAGGGCCGCATCGCGATCCTGGGCGACAAGGGGCCGATGACCTGGTCGAAAGGCGCACCGGCAAAAGCTGGCCGCGGCAACGTGTGGACATATTCGTGGCCCGACGAACTGGGCGAGATCACGATGAAGCCGGCTCTGGGCGAGAAGGTCTCGATCGGCGGCGCCTACCGAATTGCGACCGGTTCAAGCGTCGACATCTACCCGTTTTTCGGGCAGCCTTTCGGCTTGGCGACCATCGTGGCGGCCGTCGAATCGCCACAGCTGAAAAACAGCCGTTCGCTGCGCATCTTCCTGCCGGCCAGCTACCAGGAAAATCTCGCCAAGCGCTACCCTGTGCTCTACATGCACGACGGGCAGAACCTGTTCGACGCCAAAACGGCCGCGTATGGCGTCGAATGGGGCATGGACGAAACGGTCAACCGCCTGGTGGCCACCGGTGCGATGGACGAGGTGATCGTGGTCGGCATCGACAACACGCCGGACCGCATCCCCGAGTACACGCCGTGCTGCGATCCGAAACACGGCGGCGGCAAGCTCGATGCGTACGAGGCGTTCGTCGTCGATACCGTCAAGCCGATGATCGACAAGACGCTGCGCACCTTGCCGGGCAAGGAAAACACCGCGATCATGGGTTCGTCGCTGGGCGGCATCGCATCGGTGCTAATTGCGCAGCATCGGCCGGACGTGTTCTCGAAGGCGGGCGGCGTATCGAGCTCGTTTTGGTGGAATGAACGCGCACTAGTCACAAAAGCCGCGGCGCGGGTGCCCGTCAAATTTTATCTCGACGCCGGCACGAGCGGCGATGGCTTGGAGGACACGCTGCTGATGCGCGACGTCATGCTCGCGCAAGGCTACAGGGCCGGCGCCGACCTGATGTTCTACTCCGCCGAGGGTGGCAAGCACAACGAAGCATCGTGGGCAGCGCGCGTGGAAAAGCCGCTCACCTGGTTCTTCCCGCGGGGTAGCACCAACTACTAATCCCACCGGGGTCAGTGCCGACAATCGGACACGAGCCGATCCTTAGCGGACCACTGAACGGCTGAGACCGTGTCCAATTGTCGGCACTGACCTGACCCCGGAGGGTTTGAACGGCTGAGACCGTGTCCGATTGTCGGCACTGACCCCGGAGCGTTTACGATGCCTCCCGTGGCATAGCGTCAAGTGCTAACCTGCGACGTCGTAGCAGTACAGCAGCGTGCCCGGATCTTCCGGCGACAGGTAGACCGTTTTGTCGAAGCGCATGCCGATCTTTTTCAGCACCGCGTTGGAGGCGTCGTTGCCGGGCGACGTGATCGCCAGCAGGCGGCGAAGGCCAATGCTGGCGGCGTAGGCCAGCACGCCGGCGGCAGCTTCGGTAGCGTAGCCCTTGCCGCCGTACTCGGGCAGGAAGGCGTAGCCGATGTCGACGTCGGGCAGGCTCTCGCGCTTGATCAGGCCGCACATGCCGATGGCAGCGCCATCGTCCTTGCGCTCGACCAGGTACAGCGAGTGGCCAAGGGTGTGCTGCATCGCCACCGGTCCCTCGGCAATGGCCTTGCGCGCGGCGTCGATGGTGCGGATGCCGCGGTCGCCGATGTACTCGATAAATGCAGCGACGTTTACCACTTTCAGGTAGACCGCGGCGTCGTCCGGTTCCAGCGTGCGCAGGCGCAGCCGCTCGGTGTCGAGGATGTGCGTCATGCCGGTTCGCCCGGCCAGGTGGCCGGGTCGCTCAGCAGCTGGTACATCACCAGCGCGTCGACGTAGCCAAGCTGCTCGTGGCGGTACGCCTTCGGCAGCGTGCCGACGATCGAAAAGCCGAGCTTCCGCCACAGCGCCACCGCCGGCGCGTTGGTGCTGACGACGTAGTTGAACTGCATCGCCAGGTAGCCGAGGCGGCGCGCTTCGACAAGGCTGTGCCGGCCCATCAGCGCGCCCACGCCATTGTTCCTGGCCGCATCGGCGACCATGTACGACGCGTTGGCGACATGCGCGCCGCGGCCGAGCTGGTTCGGCGCGATGCGGTACATGCCGAGCACCTCGCCGCGCGCATCGAGCGCGACGAAACTGGCCACGTTCGGTCCGAGCCAGTACTGATCGCACACGCTCCTCGGGGTGTGCGCTTCGAACGGATAGGTCTCGCCCGCCACCAGGTGGAAATGGAAGATGTCCCAGATCGCGTCGAGGTCTTCTTCGCGGGCCGGTCGGATGCTGATGTTTTCCAAGGTGGTCTCCATCTATTCCAATGCCGCTGATTCTAGCACCGCGCGCCTAGCGCCCGAGGCGGAAATCGACGATCGCCGGGCGGCCCGGCAGGTGCAGCGTGGCGCCGGCGCGCGGCGCTTCGCTGACCACCACGCCGCGGCGCACCACCAGCCGGCGCGCCGCGCGCAGGCGGATCGCCTCAACCGTGCTGCCGGCGTCGAGCAGCACCAGGTCGGCGTGGCAGCCCGGTTCCAACCCATAGCCTTCGAGGCCGAGGATGCGCGCCGGCGTCGACGTCACCGCCAGGAAGCACTGGTGCATCGCCTCCTGCCCGGTCATCTGCGCCACGTGCAGGCCCATGTGCGCCACTTCGAGCATGTCGCCCGAGCCGAGGCTGTACCACGGGTCCATCACGCAGTCGTGGCCGAAGGCGACATCGACGCCGGCCGCCAGCAGTTCCGGCACGCGCGTCATGCCGCGCCGTTTCGGGTAGGTATCGTGGCGGCCCTGCAAGGTGATGTTGATGAGCGGGTTGGCGATCGCCGCCACGCCCGCCTCGCGAATCAGCGGCAGCAGTTTGCTGACGTAGTAATTGTCCATCGAGTGCATCGACGTCAGGTGCGAGCCGGCCACCCTGCCCTGCATGCCGAGGCGATGGGTCTCGAACGCGAGCGTCTCGATGTGGCGCGACATCGGGTCGTCCGATTCGTCGCAGTGCATGTCGACGCGCAGGCCGCGCTCGGCGGCGAATTCGCACAGCAGCCGCACCGACTGCGCGCCCTCGGCCATGGTGCGCTCGAAATGCGGGATGCCGCCGACGACGTCGACACCCATCGCGATGGCGCGGCGCAGGTTGTCGAACGCGGTGGCGCTGCGCAGGATGCCGTCTTGCGGAAAGGCGACCAGCTGCAGGTCGAGATACGGCGCGACGCGGCGGCGCACCTCGAGCAGCGCTTCAACGGCCAGCAGGCGGTCGTCGCAGATGTCGACGTGCGAGCGGATCGCCAGCAGCCCGCGCGCCACCGCCCAGTCGCAGTACTGCATCGCGCGCTCGATCAGCGCCTCCTGCAGCAGCACCGGCTTGAGTTCGCCCCACAGGGCGATCCCCTCGAGCAGGGTGCCGGACTGGTTCACGCGCGGCAGGCCGTAGCTGAGCGTGGCGTCCATGTGGAAGTGGGCGTCGACGAACGGCGGCGTCACCAGGTCGCCGCCGGCGTCGATTTCGCGTGCGCCGGCGACGGCGAGCCGCGGGCCGAGCGCGGCGATGCGACCATGCTCGATGGCGATGTCGACCTGGCGGCGGCCGTCGGCGAGACTGGCATTGCGAATGACGAGATCCATTTTGGCTCCTGGGGCATGGGGACAGCCCGATTGTAGCGCTTCGGACAAGGTTGGCCGAGCAAAATTGATGCCTGGAAATCCATGCTGCGACGCAATATTTATTGGAAGAACCTAGTTGAAATAATACTTCTCAAGCCATGCATTCATCGATAAACTAGCGACGATATTGCAGCGCATCATAAACGACCGATAAGGAACCACCCGATGACCAATCTTCCTGAACAGTTTTCCGAAGCACGCAAGTTGCAGCTCGAAGCGCAATTCAAGTTTTTCCAGACATTTACCGGCAAGGCGTTTGAAAGCGTCGAGAAGCTCGTCGCGCTCAATATCGACGCCTCGCGCCAATCGCTGGAACAGTCTTCCGCGCTGATGCGCCAGGTGATGTCGGCCAAGGATCCGCGCGACCTGTTCGCCGTCACCAAGCAGACCCAGTCCCAGTTCGACAGCGCGCTCGCTTACAGCCGCCAGTTGCTCGGCATCGTCGCTGCCGCGCCGGCCGAAACACCGGCTGAAGCGCCGGCCGCCGCCGCGCCGCAAGCGCCAAGCGCGCGATTGGAAGCCTTCCCCGCGCTGGCGCCTGAATTCGCCGCCAGCGTGCCGCCCGCAGCGCCGATCGCCGAACCGACTCCGATCGCTAAGGCCGCCGGCGCTACGGAGCTGCCGAAGCCGGCCGCCGCATCGTTCCCGGTCACGTCGTCGGACAAGCCGATCGAGGTCACCCAGGTCAAGCCGGTCGACGCCGAGCCGGCGCCGGCGCCCGTGTCGGGCACCCCGGCAATCGCCGCCAAGCAGGCCGCCGCTGCCGCCGCCAAGGCGCCGCGCAAGAAGTGACGACGACGGCGTGCTATGCGCCGCTCTGTCAAAGGTAGTAAATTAGCGGGCTTCGGCCCGCTAATTGTGTGTGGGCCGGTTTGGCTTAACTGGCTTGAAGCGGCAAGGACATCATGAGTTTATCAGGGCTGATCGGCGGCTTCGTGCGCCGTCATTGGCGAGCGTACGCGTCGTCGGGGCTGATGCTGGCGGGCGTGGCCCTGTGCACCGTCTGGGTGCCGCGCAAGATCGGCGCAATGATCGACCGCCTGGCGGCGCATCGGCTGGGCGAACGCGAATTGCTGATCGAACTGGCGCAGCTGCTCGCGCTCGGCGCGGCCATCTACCTGCTGCGGGTCGGCTGGCGCCTGCGCCTGTTCGCCGCGGCGTATCAGCTTGGCGTCGAACTGCGCACGCGCTTCTATGCGCGCCTGTCGGCGCAGGGACCGGCGTTTTATCAGAAGCAGCGAACCGGCGACCTGATGGCGCTGGCGACCAACGACATCGACGCCATCGAGATGGCGGCCGGCGAAGCGATGCTGGCCGGCTTCGACGGCAGCCTGACCTTGCTGATGGTGTTGGCGATCATGATGCTCGGCGTCGACTGGCGCCTGGCCACCATCGCGCTGGTGCCGTTCCCGCTGATGGCTCTGGCGTTCTGGCGCATCTCCAGCCAGATCCATACCGCCTCCACCGATTCGCTCAAGCGCTTCGCTGCACTGAACGATCACGTGCAGGAGTCCTTGTCCGGCGTGCGTACCTTGCGCGCGCTCGGCCTGGAGGAGCGCAGCGCGAAGCAGTTCGGCATCCTCGCCGCGCACGCCGCGGAAGCGAGCCTCACCGCGCAGCAATGGGAAGCGGCGTACGAGCCGGCGGTCGGCCTGACGCTGACGGCGGCCGGCGTCTTCACGCTCGGCCTGGGCGGCTACCTGGTGTGGCACAACGAGCTGACTATCGGCGAGCTGACCAGCTTCACCATGTACCTCGGACAGCTGATCTGGCCGATGTTCGCCGCCGGCTGGGTGCTGTCGCTGATCGAGCGCGGACGCGCGGCGTGGACGCGCCTGCAGCCGCTGCTCGACGAGCCGCTGTCGGTGGACGACCACGGCACCATCGCTTCTGTCGTGCCGGGCACGCTGGTGCTGGCCGACGTCAGCTTCAGCTACGCCGGCCAGGATACGCCGGCGCTGGCCGGAGTGTCGCTGGCGCTGCCGGCCGGCCAGACGCTCGGCCTGGTGGGGCCTACCGGCGCCGGCAAATCGACCTTGCTGCGGTTGTTGCTGCGCCAGGCCACGCCGCAGCACGGCCAGGTGACATGGGGCGGCCCTGCGCTGGGCGACTACACGCTGTCGGCGCTGCGCTCGGCGATGAGCTGGGTGCCGCAGGAATCGTTCCTGTTTTCGGCCACGATTGCCGACAACATAGCGCTCGGCCGCCCCGGCGCCAGCCGCGCCGAAGTCGAATACGCCGCCCACATGGCGGCGATCCACGAAGACATCCTGCGCTTCCCGCAAGGTTACGAGACGCACGTCGGCGAAAAAGGCATCACCCTGTCGGGCGGCCAGCGCCAGCGCGTGGCGATAGCCCGCTCGCTGCTGGCGCGCAGCTCGCTGCTGCTGCTCGACGACGCGCTGTCGGCGGTCGATACCGGAACTGAGACGCGCATCCTCGAACACCTGGAAGAACTGCGGCGCGAGCAGCCGGGCCGCAGCGCCATCATTGCCAGCCATCGGCTGTCCGCGGTGGCCGGCGCGGACCTGATCGTGGTGCTGCGCGAAGGCTGCGTCACCGAGTCGGGCAGCCACGACGCGCTGCTCGCCGCCGGCGGCTGGTACGCCAGCCAGTGGCGCTACCAACAACTGGAGGCCAGCCTCGATGCGCTCTGATTCCGACCCGAAGACCATGCGCGCCCAGGCCGCCCGCGCCACCGGCCTGCTGCGCCGCGCCGCCTGGCCGGAGCGCCGCCATCTCGGCTGGGCGGTACTGTGGCTGGCACTGGCCGCCCTGCTCGAAGTGCTCGGCCCGATCCTCGGCAAGGCGCTGATCGACGACCACCTGCTGCCGCGCCACCTCGACTGGCCGCGTATCGCCGCGCTGCTCGGCGGGATGCTGGTCACCGGCTGGATCGCCTCGTGGCTGCGCTACCTGCAGCTGGTGCGCCTGTCCGGCCTGGCGATGCGCTCGGTGCAGCGCCTGCGCGAATGGGTGTACGGCCACGTGCTGCGCCTGCCGATGGCGTTCTTCGACCAGGCCATCACCGGCCAGCTGGTCAGCGGCGTCACCAACGACACCGAAGCGGTCAAGACGCTGTACATCCAGGTGCTGTTCGTGATCCTCGACAGCACCATCGTCCTGGTCGGCACACTGGCGGCGATGGCCCTCCTCGACTGGCGCCTGATGCTGATCGTGCTGGCCCTGGTGCCGGCGGTGGTGCTGATCGTGTGGCTGTACCAGCGCATGTCGGCGCCGGCGGTGACGCGGGCGCGCGCACTGCGCAGCGACATCAACGGCCAGATGGCCGAATCGATCGGCGGCATGAGCGTGCTGCAGGCGAACAACGCACAGGCGCGCTTTGCCCAGCGCTTCGCCGTCACCAACCAGGCGCACTACACCGCGCGCCTGGCCGAACTGCGCGCCAACGCGTTGCTGCTGCGTCCCGCGCTCGACCTGCTCAACGTGATCCTGCTGGCGGTGGTCATCTTCAGCTTTGGCCAGCGCGAAATGAGCGCGGTGGAAGTAGGCGTGCTGTATGCGTTCATCAGCTACATCGCGCGCGTGGTCGAGCCGCTGATCCAGATCACCATGCAATTTAGCGGCCTGCAGCAGGCCGTGGTGGCAACCGCCCGCGTGGCCGCCCTGCTCGACGAGCCGGGCGCGCCGGAGCACGCCGCCGGCAAGGCGCCGGCCGTGGCGCGGAGCGTGGCCGACGGCGTGCCGGCAATCCGCGTGCGCGACCTGTCGTTTGAGTACGTGCCGGGACAGACGGTGCTGCATCACCTCAACCTCGACATCGCGCAGGGCGATTTTGTCGGCATCGTCGGCCATACCGGCAGCGGCAAGTCGACCTTGCTGTCGCTGCTGCTGCGCTACTACAGCACACAGCAAGGCAGCATCGAGATCTGCGGCGAGCCGCTGGCCGGCATCGACAACGAGCGCTTCCGCGCCGAGGTCGGGCTGGTGCCGCAGGATCCGTTCCTGCTGGCGGCGTCGGCGTTCGAGAATATCGACATGGGGCGCGGCCTGTCGCAACAGCAGGTCGAGGCGGCGGCGCGCGCGGCCCATGCGCACGAGTTCATCGCAGCGCTCGAGCAGGGCTACGCCACCTCGCTCGGCGAGAGCGGGTCGCGGCTATCGACCGGGCAAAAGCAGCTGATCGCGATCGCCCGCGCGCTGGCCGGCCAGCCGCGCATTTTGCTGCTCGATGAAGCGACGTCGAACATCGACAGCCAGACCGAGCAGATCGTGCAGGTGGCGCTGGACGAGCTGCGTGGCCGGGTGACGATCGTCGCGATCGCGCACCGGCTGTCGACGATCCGCGACGCTGACCGCATCATCGTGCTCAATCACGGCCGCATCGAGGAAGCCGGCACGCACGAGGCGCTGATGCAGGTCGAGGGCGGCTTGTACCAGCGCTTGTACCTGCTGCAGCAGCTGGCGGTGTAAGCCACCACAGTTCGCACCACCTTTAAGCAGAGACGGCCTAAGCGCGAAACCGGTTCCACGCGTGACCGCCCGCAAGCGCAGCGATGCCGATCGCAACGTAAGCGAGTACCGACTGCACGGTGGCGGCGCCGTTGAACCCGACGGCGTCGAGCATCGGCACCGTCACCGCCTGCGAGGCCACGTACAAACCAAACAAGAACAGCGCAAGGAAGGTGCGCGGAGTGCGGCTGCAGCGACCGAGCAGGCTGGCCAGCGCAGCGAGGG
Organism: Massilia sp. TWR1-2-2; assembly: GCF_049897565.1. Taxonomy (NCBI): domain Bacteria; kingdom Pseudomonadati; phylum Pseudomonadota; class Betaproteobacteria; order Burkholderiales; family Oxalobacteraceae; genus Massilia; species Massilia sp. TWR1-2-2. The sequence continues at coordinate 80,896 of NZ_JAFCWM010000005.1, forward strand.
CGAAGATTCCCGCCGCGACCGCAGCGGCCCGCAGCGGCGCGTGCACGGCGAAGCGCAGCGCAACCACGCCCGTGAACATCCACCCCAGCACGGCCGCCGCGCCGAACTGGCGCAGGTAGCGGCGCCGGTCGCCGCCGGCTACCGCGCCGGTCATGTCTTCGACGCCGGCCTGGAAGTCGCGCGTGCTGATGTCGCCGACCAGGATGCCCCATCCCGCCACGCAGGCCAATAGCACCGGCCCAAGCAGGCGGACGTCGACCAGCGCCGCGGTGAGCGCCGCCGCCAGCAGCGCGACAATCGCCGAAGGCGACGCAGCCAGTGTCAGCGCCACGTCGGCCAGCACCTGGCCGCACCAGCGCGGCAGCCGGGCCGAAAGCGCGAACAACGGCTGCACCAGCAGCGCCAAGGGGCGCAGCCAGCCGTCCAGCAGCGCCAGCGGCGAGCGGCGCTGGCGAGAGCTGGAGAGCTTCACCTTGTCGGGTGAAAAGCGGTGAAATACCAGCACCGCCGCCAGCAGCGGCAACGGCGCCAGGAGCGCCGAGGCGAAGCGCATCGCCAGCCCGTTTGCCGTCCACGGCAGCGCCGGCAGCGTCAGCGGGGCAAGCGCCGGATCGAACGTGGCGCCGCCGCCGAGCGAGGTATGGCGGATGTCGAAATGGCCGGCCAGCGTGGACATCGTGGTCGCCAGACCGGTGAAGTCGCCCACCGTCCACAGCGAATCGAGCGAGCCGGAGGTCTCGATGAACGCCATCACCGACAGCTGCGCGATCCATATAAAAAAGAACAGCAGGTCGCCGCCCTTGCCCATCAGCGGCGCCCAGCTGTCGAACAGGATGGCGCAGCTGGCGGCGAACATAATCGCCGGCAGCAGGATCAGGCAGTAGGTCGACAGGTACAGCAGCGGCTGGATCGGGCCGTCGCCGCGCAGGGCATGGCACGCCATCATGGTGGCCATCACCGCCAGCACAAGCAGGCCGAGGTAGGAGACGGCGCCGAGCCAGCGGCCGGCCAGGAACAGCGCGCTCGGCACCGGGGTGGCGCCGATCACGCTGCCGGCGCCGGTGCGGATGTCTTCGGCGATGCGTCCGCGCACGAGGAAGAACCCGCCCAGCGAGAACAGCATCGACGCCATCGCGGCGCTGCCCAGCGCCAGCGCCGAGCTGGTATAGAGCACCCGTGCACCGTTAATGACTATCAGCGCGTGGCCGCCGGCCGGATCCTCCAGGATGGCCCAGCTGATGACGATCACCGCCAGCAGCGCGACGACGGTGGACAGGCGACGCATGCGCAGGCGCATTTCGTTCAGCGCCAGCGTCTTGAGCAGATAGCCGGTCATGCCGCCTCCCGCACCGCGTAGCGCTGCGCCGTCAGCGCTTCCTCCAGCGACGGTTCGGCCAGCAAGGCGCCGGCGCACGGCGAGCCGGCGTGGGCGATGCGCACGGCCATCGTCTCGCCCAGGCGCTGCGCATGCAGCACGTGGACACTGGCGCGCAAGGCGTCGTAATCGGCCGCGCCGACGCTGGCCGACCAGACCTGGCCGCGCGCCTTGGCGAGGATGGCGGCGGGTGTCTCGAACGCCACCAGCTTCCCGGAGCGCATGATCGCCAGCTGGCCGGCGATACTTTCGACATCGGAGACGATATGGGTCGACATGATCACCAGCTTGTCGAATCCGAGTTCGGACAGCAGGTTGCGAAAGCGCAGGCGCTCCTCGGGGTCGAGGCCGGCGGTCGGCTCGTCGACGATCAGGATGTCGGGATCGGCCAGCAGCGCCTGGGCGATGCCAAGCCGGCGCCGCATGCCGCCGGAGAAGGCGGAGGCGGGCCGCTTGGCGTGTTCGTGCAGGTTGACCAGTTCAAGCAGGTGGCGAATCCGGGCCGGGTCGCGCACGCCCTTGAGCGCGGCGAAGTACTGCATGAATTCGAGCGCCGTCAGGTTCGGGTAGACGCCGAAGTCCTGCGGCAGGTAGCCAAGCCGGCGCCGGATCGCATCGGGGCGGGCGACGATGTCGGCGCCCTGGAAGACGATTTCGCCGCTGGTCGGACGCGTCAGCGTGGCGATCATCTGCATCAGCGTGGTCTTGCCGGCGCCATTGTGGCCGATCAGCCCGACCACGCCGGCACGCAGGCTCAGCGAAACGCCGTCGACTGCGGTGACGTCCTTGCCAAACGTTTTTACGACGTTGCGAATCTCGAGCATGGGGTGTTCCTGGCTTGTTGTTATGCCGGAGTGTAGGCCTTGCCTTGCGCCGGTTTGTCGCCTTTGCGACAGGAGGTCAAATCGGCAGCACAGGATGCCGGCGATTGCCCTTGCATGTGGCTGGCGCGTCGGTAGTTCGTAGTTTTTTAAACAATCCCGCCTAAAATTTGGTTTTTCCCATCTGCAACAAGAATATAATTACTTTAGCGTCCAAAAAAGAATAGGACCGTCGAAAATGGCATTCAATAAGGGGGACGATGTTGGCTGACTTGATCCGGAAAAGGCACCGCTGCGGCAAGGCCGCGCTGCTGCTGTCGCTATCGTTGGCCGCTGGCCTGGCGCCGGCCCAGTCACAGGCGGACCTCGACCAGCGATTTGCCGCCATCCGCGAAGTGAACCGCTACGTGCCGCACGAAGCGCTGCGGATGCTGATCAAGCTCGAACCGCAAGGGCGCGCCGCCGTCCCCGCCACCAAAGCCGAATTCCTCAACCAGCTTAGCCAGGCCACGCTCAGCGTCGGCGGCAAGGCGCCCGCGCTGGCGCTGGCCGAGGAGCTCATCGCCCTGGGCAAACAGCACAAGGACAACGCCATCCTGGCCAAGGGCATGCTGGCGCGCGCCTACGTGCTGATCGCGATGAACGAACTGCGCGCGTCGCACCTGGCCGCGTGGGAAGCCGAAAAGCTGGCCAACACCACCGGCGACATGGTGCTGCGGATCACCGCCACCATCACCTCCGGCCACTCGCATGAAGAGGAAGGCAATTTCCCCGAGGCGCTGATCAAGCTGCAGTGGGCCGCCGCCCTGGCGCGCCAGTACGCGCACCCGATCGAAACGGTGATGGCACTGAACGCGCTGGCGGTGCTGTACACGTCGATGAAAGAATACGAGAAGGGCTTCGAAGCGCTCGACGAAGCGCTGCCAGTGGCGGCGCAGACTAACTCGCCGGGCCGCATCGCGACGCTGAAGAAGACCGAATCGGCGCTGGCGATCGAGACGAACCAGCCCAAGCGCGCGCTGGCCGCGCTGCTGGCCGGCCTCGAACTGGAACGCAAGATCGGCGCCAACAAGATGATCGCGATCTCGCTGGTGAACCTGGCCGACAGCTACCTGAAGGAGCACGACTGGGCGCGCACGATCAGCTATTCGAACCAGGCGATCGAGGCGGCGCGCCCGCTCAACGAGGAGTCGATCGAGGCGACCGCGCGCGTCAATCTCGGCCAGGCCTACCTGGGCATGAACCGGCTGGCCGACGGCAAGCGCAGCTTCGAGGCCGGGCTGGCGGTGTTTGAAAAATCGGGCAATAAGCCGAGGCTGCAGATCGTGATGATGGAATATGGCGAGGCGCTGGAGCGCGCCGGCGACATGGCCGGCGCCGTAAAAGCCTACCATCGCGAGCGCACCATCTCCGACGAACTGTTCGAAGTGCGGCGCCAGAAGGCCGTGCTGGAACTGCAGGGCAAATACGAAGCGGACAAGAAGGAACGCCAGATCGACCTGCTGCGGCGCGAGAACGAAATGAAGTCGGTGGAGATCGACAACCGCCGTTTGCAGCAGCGCGTATGGTGGCTGCTGGCGGTGGTGTTCGCGCTGGCGTCGGCGATTGTCGGCATCCTGTACCGCAAGGTGCGGCAGGCGAATGCGCGGCTGAAGGTGAAGAACCACGAGCTCAAGCAGCAAAGCTCGCGCGACCCGCTGACGTCGCTGTACAACCGGCGCCACTTCCACGAATTCATGCGCACCAACGCGCCGGTCGAAAAGCGCGGCGCGGCGCCGGCCGAGGAGATCGTCGGCGCGCTGTTCCTGCTCGACGTCGACCACTTCAAGCACGTCAACGACACGTATGGGCATGCGGGCGGCGACGCGGTGCTGACGATGATCTCGGAGAACCTGCGCTTGATCCTGCGCGAGACCGACATGATCGTGCGCTGGGGTGGCGAAGAGTTCCTCGCCTTCCTGCCGGCGATACCGCGCAACGGCGTCGACAAGATCGCGCGGCGCCTGCTGGCCGGCATATCGGCGCAGACGATCGAGTACCACGGCCACCGGATTTCGGTCAACGTATCGATCGGCTTCGCGCCGTTTCCGCTGTCGCCGGGCGAGCAGCCGCTGCCGTGGGAACGCGCGGTCAACCTGGTCGACATGGCGCTGTACATGGCCAAGGGCCACGGCCGCAATCGCGCCTACGGCGTGCGCGGCTTCGACAAGTTCGGCGAGACGTCGATGGAGCAGATCGAGCAGGACCTCGAGCGCGCCTGGCGCGAAGGCTTCGTCGACATGTCGGTAGTGCTGGGCGAATGGCCGCAGGCGGTGGCGGCGCCGGCCGCAGCGGCCAACGCCTGAGCCGCACTGCTCAAATTGCTGGGGTCAGGTCTGACATCCGGACAAAACGCTGGGGTCAGGTCTGACATCCGGCGCTAATTATTTCTTGGCCGCTTCCTGGATCTTTTCGCCGGCGCGCTCGACTTTCTTGCCCACTTCTTCGGTCGCCTTGTCGAGGCCCTTGCTGGCGTCGGCCGCGGCGTCGGCAGTTGCGTCGGCGATCTTGTCCTTGGTCTGGCTGGCCGAATCGGCGACTTGCCTGGCGGCCGCATTAGCGCGGTCGAGCTTGTCCTGGATGTCGCGCGCGACCTTGTCGCCGGCATTGTCGACCGCCTGGCCAGCCTTCTGCGCTGGCCCCATCGCCTCGTCGCGCTTGCCGCAACCGGCAACACCGGCAACCAGCAATACCGACAATACCGTACTGACTATTGAACTTGCTCGCATGATATTTCCTGTGTGGGTTTTGTTGCTTATAAGCATAACAGCAGCGATCAGATAGCGGTTGACAGTTGTGGTGCTAATCCCGAGAATGGCACGACCGTTCTATTTTCCGAAAGCGATGCCATGACCGAACAAGCCACGACCGCGTACCGAATCTGCCCCTTCTGCGAGGCCTGTTGCGGGCTCGAAGTCGATGTCGAACAACGGCGCGTGGTGCGCATCCGCGGCGACGCGCGCGATGTCTTCTCAAACGGCTTCCTGTGCCCGAAGGCGATCGGCCTGAAAGACCTGCACGACGATCCGGACCGCTTGCGCACGCCGCTGATCAAGCGCGACGGCCGCTTCGTCGAAGCCAGCTGGGACGAGGCGTACGCCGAGATCGAGCGGCGCCTGCCGCCCATTATCGCCGCCGGCGGCGCCAACGCGGTCGCCACCGTGCTGGGCAACCCGACCTCGCACAAAATGAGCCTGATGCTGTACTTCCCGCGCCTGGCCCGCGCGCTCGGCACGCGCAACATGTTCTCCGCTTCCAGCGTGGACCAGGTGCCGAAGATGCTGTCGGTCGGGCTGATGTTCGGCAGCTGGCTGTCGGTGCCGGTGCCCGATATCGAGCGCAGCGACTTTTTGCTCATCATCGGCGCGAACCCGATGGTGTCGAACGGCAGCCTGTGGACGGTGCCTGACTTTCGCGGCAAGGCCAAGGCGCTGCGCGGGCGCGGCGGCAAGATCGTCGTGATCGACCCGCGCCGCACCGAGACCGCCGACGTCGCCGACGCCCACCACTTCATCCGGCCAGGTTCAGACGTATTCTTCCTGCTCGGGATCGCCCACGCGCTGTTCGACGAGCAGCTGGTGCGCCTCGGCCGCCTGGCCGACCACGTGGTCGGCTTCGAGCAGCTGGAGCCGGCATTCGCGCCCTACTCGCCCGAACGCGTGGCCGAACGCTGCGCCATCCCCGCCACGGTAATTCGCGCGCTCGCCCGCACGCTCGCCACCACCCCGCGCGCCGCCGTCTATGGCCGCATCGGCACCTGCACCCAGCAGTTCGGCACGCTCACCTCTTGGCTGATCGATGTCGTCAACGTCCTTACCGGCCACCTCGACGAGGAAGGCGGCGCGATGTTCCCTAAGGCGGCGGCATTCGCAGCCAACACCCGCGGCAAACCGGGCGCCGGCCGCGGCGTGGTCACCGGCCGCTTCGCGTCGCGCGTGTCGGGCGCGCCGGAAGTGGCCGGCGAACTGCCGATCACCTGCCTGGCCGAGGAAATCGATACGCCAGGCCCTGGCCAAATCCGCGCGCTGATCAGCATCGCCGGCAATCCGGTGCTATCGAGCCCGAACGGCCCGCGCCTGGCGGCCGCGCTCGACCAGCTCGACTTCATGGTCAGCCTCGACATCTACCTCAACGAAACATCGCGCCACGCCGACGTCATCCTGCCCAGCCCCTCGCCGCTGGAGGATTCGCACTACGACGTCAGCTTTACCCAGTTCTCGCACCGCAATCACGCGCGCTACAGCGCGCCGGTTCTGCCGCGCGCCGACGGCCAGCCCGACGAGTGGGAGAGCTTGCTGCGCATCGCCGCCATCGCCAAGGGCCTGGGCGAGCGCGCCGACATCGACGCCATCGAGGACGCGGCGCTGGAAGAGGACCTGCAGCGCTCCGCCGGCGATAGCGCCGCGCAGATCATGGCGGCGCTTGCGCCTTTGCGCGGCGCCGAACGGATGCTGGATCTGGCGCTGCGCACCGGCCCGTACGGCGACCAGTTCGGCCGCAACCCGGGCGGCTTGACGCTGGCGGCGATTCAGGCCGCGCCTTCGGGCATCGACCTGGGGCCGATGACGGCGCGCGTGCCCGAAGTGCTGCGCACGCCGTCCGGAAAAATCGAACTGGCGCCGCAGGCGCTGCTGGGCGACCTCGCGCGCGTTAGCGCCGACCTGGCCGCGCCGGCGCCCGACATGGTCATCATCGGCCGCCGCCAGCTGCGCTCGAACAACAGCTGGATGCACAACCTGCCGGTGCTGGCCAAGGGCGCCTTCCGCTGCACCGCGCTGGTTCATCCGGTCGATGCCCTCAGGCTCGGTCTCACCGATGGCGGCATGGCGGCGATCAGCAACGGCACGCGCCGCATCGAAGCGCAGGTCGAAGTCAGCGCCGAGATGATGCCGGGCGTGGTCAGCCTGCCGCACGGCTGGGGCCACAGCCTGCCGGGCGTGCGCCTGAACGTCGCCGCCGAGCGCCCCGGCGCAAACCTGAACGCACTGCTCGACGAGAAGCTGCGCGATCCGCTGTCCGGCAACGCGGTGCTGTCGGGCGTGCCGGTGCAGCTCTCGCCGCTTTAAAACGCGCAGCATTGAGCGCGCGCATCACCGCGCGTTCAACCATCTTGCCATGCGTATCAATGCAGCGATACAGTGAGTCACATGCAATTCGAAATCACCCCCGCCGCCCCGACCCCGATCTATCGTCAGATCGTCGAACAGGTCCATCGCATGGTCGCCAGCGCGCAGCTGCGGCCCGGCGACTACCTGCCGTCGGTACGCGCCGAGGCCCTGCATCACGCGATCAACCCGATGACGGTCAGTAAAGCCTACAGCCTGCTCGAAACCGAAGGCCTGGTAGTGCGCGTGCGCGGCCTGGGCATGGTCATCGCCGAGCGCGGCAAGTCCGGCAAATCCGAAAAAAGCGCCATGCTGCGGCCAGCGCTCGACGCCGCCGCCAGCATGGCGCGCCAGCTAGGCATGTCGAATGACGACGCCCTCGCGCTGTTCCAATCCTGTCTCAACCAGTCGTCCCCCAACGACGACAATGAAATCGACTGACGCGGCCGTCGCCACCACCAGGCTCAATCTGGTGCGCGGCGACGCCTCCATCCTCAAAAGCATCACCCTCGACATCCCGGCCGGCGCGGTCGTCGGCCTGGTCGGACGCAACGGCGCCGGCAAGTCGTCGCTGCTGCGCTGCCTCGCGGGGGTGACCGAACTGTCCAGCGGGACCGCTTCACTGCTCGGCTGCCGATCGTCCGGCCTGACCGACGCCGTGCGCGAACGCCTCGGCTTCGTCGCGCAGACGCCGGACCTGTTCGGCTGGATGCAGGCCGACGAGATGGTCGCATCGGTCGGACGCGCCTATCCGCGCTGGAGCCACGAGCGCGCCGAGTCGCCGGCCCGCCGGCTCGACCTGCGCCTGGCCCGCAAGGTCGGCGAACTGGCGGGCAGCGACCAGCAGAAGCTGGCCGTCGTCCTCGCCCTTGCGCACGACCCCGACCTGCTGCTGCTCGACGAGCCGGTGGCCAGCCTCGATTCCGCTGAGCGGCCGCGAATTCATGCGCGCGCTGTTCGGCGCCGAAGGCGACGCGGCGGAGCGCGAACGCACCATCGTCATGTCCAGCCACATCCTCACCGACCTCGAACGCGTGGTCTCGCATGTCGCTTTTATGCGCGACGGCGCGATCCAGCTGTTCGAGGCCTGGGACACGCTGCTCGAATAGTTCCGGCTGCAGCCTTCCGATGCGCGCGGCATCCCGCAGGAGGCCGTCGTCCGCACCAGCAGCCGCAGCGGCGACCGCGTGGTCGACATGCGCGCGGCGCGCCCGGCGCCGACGCCGGCCGCGCGCTGACGCTCGACGAACTGTTCGTGGAGCTGAACGCATGAAACGCTTGGTGCTGGTGGACGTTCTGTGGACGCGCTTGGTACTGGGTACGGACCTGACGGCCGTGATCGATACGGCTGTGAACCATATGTTGCTGCCGGCCGAAGTGGCCTTCGCGGTAAGCGTGGCACTTGCGCTGCGCGCCGTGCCGCGCCGCGCCGTGGTGGAATTCATTGTCGGCTTCGCTTTGCTCGGCGTGTGGATCTACACCCGGACAGTCGGCTACCAGACCTTGTGGAAAGCGCTTCCCGCCGGCGCGACATATGCGATCGTGCTGTGGTCGCAACCTATGCGGTGCTGCGCGTCGCCGACCGCCTGCGGACCAAGGAAAAGCTGCTGGCCTGCGCCCGCGGCGCGGCCTGACGGCAATGCTACTGGCAGCGGTCGGCGATCCATTCGCCGCCGTCCGCCAGGCAGCGCTGCAATTCTCCCTGCAGGCGATCGGCCCTCGCCTTCAGCGCGCTGCATTCGCGATTGCCGGCATCGACCATCGCCGCGCACACTTCCATCTTGTCGGATGCAGCCTTGTAATCGCCACGCGCCAGCGCCTGGCGCGCGTCCGTGATCAGGTTGCGCACCGACTGCACCTGGTCGCGGGCGAGCGGGCGCGCCGGCCTCGGCGCCGGACGCGCGCGCTTGCGCGCGCAGGCGGCGTCCCCCTCGTTGAGCGCTGACTGCAGCCGCTGCAGCTGCGCCGGCGTCGCGGTGCTGTCTTTCAGTGCGATCAGCTCAGCCTGCGCTTCGCCGGCCTTGCACGCGGTCGCCAGCGCGATCGCGCCGTCGATGCGCGCATCGATCTTTTGCGGCGTCGGCCGCTGGGTGATCCAGATCAGCCAGAGCACACCGAGCGCGAGCAGCCAGTAGCGCAGCCGGACCGGTGCGCGCTGCGGCGGACGGGCCGGCTGCGCCAGGCGCGGCGCCGCCGCCGGCTGGAGTGGCGGCGGCGGCGGCGCCGCCGGCGCAGCTGCCGGCGCTGGCGGCATGGTCCACGGCTTGGCGATCGACACCGTCGCGGCGGGCGTAACGGCAGCAGCGGCGGCAGCGGCCGGCCGCGCCAGGCCGGTGTTCTGGCTGGTGCCGCAATACGGACAATAGTTTACCCTGCGCGGCAACGGCCGCACACAAGCACCACTCACACAGCGGTAGATCACTTCATCTTGCACGTCTTCGCGCCTCACTGCGGATCGGGGATACCGTCATCGGGATCCGGAATCGTATCGTTGAACAAAGGCGCCAATTCCGGCATCTGGCCAGCCGGCAGCCACTTGTCGGCCTTTGGATTCCACTGCATGTTCCACACCCGGGTGTCGGCGGTGACTTCGCCGCGCGCGATGCGCAGCGCGATGTCGTCCGCCGAATACGGCCCATGCTGGGCGCCGCCCGAAAACAGCTTGTAGAGCAACGCGGCCGGCATGTACGCCACTGCCGGCCCCTGAAGCGCCAGCGCCTGGCCTGCGCGCTCGTCGCTCGCCAGCAGGTCCTGGCGGATCACGCGCTTGTCGACCACTCGCTCCACTTCCCAGTGATAGGCGTCGCTGGACGAATCAGGCACCAGCTCGGACCACTGCGCGAGCGTGCTGGCCGCAGTGTCGAGAAGCGCCGGCGCCAGCTCCGGGTTCAGCGCGCGCGCGCGCTTGAGCCACTGGTCGTACAGGCGCCGCGCGGTGATGTTCGGCAGCGAAGGCGACGGCAGCTGCGCGCCGGTCTCGTCGACTTCGAGCTTCGGTTCGTACACCCGCTGCTGGTAATGGCGCATCAGCGCGGCCAGCAGCACCAGCTGGTTCGGCCCCATCGCGGCCAGCTTGCGCTGCACCGCGGTGATGACCTGGTCGCGGTAGTACGGCGGCAGGCCGTTCGAACGGATCGCGAATTCGTTCCCGATCTGCAGCCACTCGCCCGACCCGGGTTCGACCTCGAACAGGTACTGGCCGCGCGGCTGGAACGACGCCTCGCGGTCGGCCAGATCCGGCTTGCGCTTGATGACGCCGAGCGCGTTCGCCTGCAGGAACCATTCGTAGTCGTCGGCCAGCCGATTGAGTTCGTCCATCGACGGCGAAATCGGATGGCGGAAACGGGTCGAATCGAAATGCAAATGGGTCGGGATCTTCGGGTTCTCGATCTGGTACGAGGTGCGCCAGGTCGGCAGGCCGCGCAGCACCGTCATCGGGAAGCCCGACAGCTCGATGTAGCACACCGCCTTGCCGGGGATGCCGGTGTTGACGATGGTGACCAGGTCGCCGTGGAAGGAGCCGGTCGGCACCGCCGCGCGGATTTCGCCTTCCATCCGGCGCCAGGCGTTGGCGTCGCCGACGCCGATGAAGCACTTGAACTGGTCGGCGCGCGGCGTGAACTCGGCCGAGAAGCGCGCATTAATCCACGGCATGGCGCTCTTCAGCAATTCGTTGAAGACACGCTGGCGCTGCTGGGGCGACATCGCCGCCAGGCGTTCGAGCAGCGGATCGGCCGGCTCGGCGCCGCCGATCTGTTCGACCGTCAGCTCGGTCTGCGCGCGGCGAAACAGCTTGAGCAGCAGGCTGGCGCGCAGGCGATCGTCGCCCAGCTGCGGGAACAGCCGCGCCGAGCCGCCGAATTCGAGCAGCACTTCCTCGCTCCAGGCGCTGATGTCGCCGGTCAGCTTGACCGGCTCGGGCAGCACGTCGCTGGCCAGCTTGATGTAGGTCGCGTGCTCGTGCTGCGCATCGGCGCGCAGCTGGCCGATGCGCTGGTCGACGGCGCCAAGCATGGCCTGCACGCTGCGCCGGCCTTCCTGGAATTCGCCGGCGATGCCGCTCCACACCGGCTGGCCATGCTCGTCGGGCGACTGCGGCTCGCCCAGCCAGGCCGACATCCCGCGCATCACCTCGACCGCCTGGCCGGCCGCCACCGCCAGCAGGTGGAAGCGCAGGTAGTCGGCGATGTCGCGCTTCAGGTGCGTCATCACTTCGCGCGCCTGGGCGTCCTTGCCGAACAATTTGCTCGCTGCCTGCGACAGATTATTGAGCGACTCCTCGACCTGGCGGGTGCGCAGCGCGTCGCGGATGTCGCGATAGCGCCTGCTGTTGCGGTCCGCGCTGGCGAGGTCGCGCTGCAGCAGCCGCGCCTTGACCTGTTCGAGCAGCGACAGCACGAATTCGAGTCCGCCCTGCTTGCGGTCGTCCAGCAGCGCATACAGCTGCTGGCGCGAACGGCCCTTCAGGCGCGTCATCAGTTCGGCGGTATGGCGCTTGATGCGGTCTTCGCTGGTTTCGGCGGTGGCGCCGGCTTCGCGGATCGCGTCGCGCTCGAGCTGCGGCAGCAGCTCGGCTATCTTTTCGCGCCAGACCTTCAGGTCGTAAGCCCCCATGATGCGGTCGACCTCGAGCTGCACCTTGCTCTCGACGCGCTCGAGCAGCGAACGCTGGTCCTTGTCCATCAACAGCTGGTCGGTCAATGCGTATTCCTGGAACGGCGTGACGTCGACGGTGCCTTTTTTAAAGTCGGGGAACTCGTCGAACGGCCGCTCGCTCATCGCCATCTGCTCGCGCATGAAGATGTCGCGCTCCTGGTCGCCGGCGCGGCGAGCGGCGACGCCGTCGGTGCCGACCAGGCCGAAGAAGGCCTTCACCATCAGCGCCGACAGTTCGTAGGCGCGGATGTTGTCGCGCAGGCTTTGCTGGGTGTCGAGCACCGCCTGGCCGAACGCCGAATAAACCTTCGAGTACGACAGCCGCATGTCGCCGAATCGCTGCTCCGGCACGCGCGGGTTGAAAGGCCCCAGCTTGTGCTGCTGCTGGTTGACCGCGATCGAGCGCTTGCGGTTGGCGAAATCGGCCGACGCGAAGTCCTCGAACAGCGTGTCGGCGACCATCTGGTAGACATCCTTGATGTCCTGGGTGGCCTTGTTGGCGAGGTTGGCGGTGTCGACGAAATAGACGTCGTCGAACGGCGCGCCCTTGCCCACCACGCTGTCCGGATCCATCCACCGCACCTGCGCGTTCATGTCGCGCATGGTGGTTTCGAGCTCCATCAAGGTGGCGTAGGCATTCGCCTCGGTGCGCTCCTTGTTGGCCTTGGCGAAGCCGGACGGCATGAACATCACCAGGTCGACCTGGTTGTCCGACACTTCCTGGCGCGCGATCGCCTTCGAGATCCAGCCGAGGTCGATGGCGCTGCCGGCGCCGGTGCCGCCCGCGCACGAGGCGATGACGACGATGCGGAACTTGGACGTGTCGACCTGCAGACCCAGGCGCTGGTAGGTTTCCTTGCGCTCGTTGCCGGCATTGCTGCTCAAGAAATTGAGCGCGCCCTTGATGCGGCCGCGCAGCTTCGGGTATTTGTCGAACAGGTACAGGCGTGCCAGCGCGCGGATCTGGCCGGCTCCCTTGGAAGGATCGATACCGAGCGAGCGAAGTTTTTTGGGCCGCAGCGGCATCCAGTTTTCGATCAGCGGAAAGCGCGCCAGGCTGTCGTCGGACTCGTGGTACTGCGGCAGGTCGAGCGACTCGACCAGGCGCTCCTCGTCGGCCAGCTTGACCAGCTCGTACCACGGGTCGGTGCGCAGCGACTTGCCTTCGTCGATGATGGCGTGGTTGTCGAGGTCGAAGTGGAGAAAGCGCGCGACCGGGAACTCGGCGATCGATTCGACGCGGGTCGGATTATGCCGGTTCCACACTTCGGACATGATGCGCCGGCGGATCCGCATCATCACTTCCATGCCGGTGCCGCCGGCGCCGATGAACAGGGTCGGGCGCAGGTCGACCTTCAGCTCGGCCTTCTTGTCGGCGCTTGCGATGTTGGGAAATTCAGCCATGTCGTTCTTTCAGGTGGAAGTGGGTCAGCGGCGGCCGACGAACAGCGTCGCGACCAGCGCGATCAGGCCTACCGCCACCAGCGGCCCGGTGACCGCGAAGGTGAGGAACTTGCTGGCATTGATGATCGCCAGCACAGCGGCCGCGCTGAGGAAGCACAGGCCGACGAACATCAGCCAGCCGGCGCTGCCGGCCGCCGACGGCGCCACCCGCCGCACCACAAGGTGGTGGACGTAGGCGTTACGGACAAAGAAGTAGATCACCAGCAGGATGACGAACACCGCGCCGCCGATCGCCAGGTCGCGCGTGGAGGTATCGGTCGCAACGGGAGCCGGCGCCGGCGCCACCTCGATCGGCGCGCCGCCCTGTTTCGGCACGGCGTCGCCCTGCGCGCTGGCCTGGCCGGGCAGCTTGAAGCCTGGATCGGCGGCGGGGGCGGATGCGGGAGCCTGGTCGTTTTGCATGTCTGTCGTTTCCTTCGGGTTCAGCGAAATTAAGAGAAAAATCAGCGGCCCAGCCGTACCTGTGCGCCTTCGCGCAGGTCGATCAGCTGGTGTCCGAAAATGGTGGTCTTCAATTGAGCGACCTTGTTGCCCGCCTTGTCGAATATCGGCTGGGTGACGCCGGCGCGCGTATGCACGGTGCGCAGCTCGTCCTGCACGGTCAGGAAGGTGCGGCGCGGGCGGCCGTACGCCAGTGCCGCGGCGCCGGCGGCGCCGGCCAGCGCCAGGCCGGCGGCGATGAGCGCGAGCAGCGGACCAATGCCGTAATGGACGCGCACTTCGATCGGCAGCACCGCCGACGAGCCCTGGATGCGCTCCGGCGGCGTAAGAATTTCCGGCAGCGGATCGCCCGGGAACAGCGCCTCCATGCGCTGGCGGAAGGCCTGCGACAGTTCGAGCCGCTGGTCGGTCAGCTGCAGCTCGATCCGGCCCGGCATCACGTACGCCGAACCGGCCGAGCCGAGCGCCTGCATCGACCATTTTCCCGGCAGCTGCGCCACCGGCAGCTGCATGGTCGATGCCAGCGGCGCGCTCTTGCCCGGCGCGAGGGCACCGACCTTGTCGCTGGCGAGCACGATCGGGCGGTCCTGCTGCGCCAGCACCGAGCGCGCGCCGATGCGGGCGCTGGCGATGGTGTACGGGTAGATCGTGTTCTCGAGGTTCCAGCCGATTTTGGCGGCCGGCGTGCGGGCGGCCGAATCAACGTCGGCGCGCAGCATGCCGCCCGGGCCCATCGAGAACGATACGCCGGGCGCGTCTTCAACGCGGCGCGGCACCAGGCGCACGGTGTCGCGGTCGAGCGGCTTGAGGCGCGCCGGCGGCTCGGTGATGACGGCGCCGATGCGCCCCGACGCGATCAGCAGATCGAGTTCGCGCGCGCCCTGCTCGCCGACGGCGAACACGTACACCATCAAACCGTTGGCGCGGTAGTGTTCACCCTTGACCGCCATCTTCAACGGGAACGCCAGCGCCTTGGTGATCGCCGCGCCCTGGTGAATCAGTTCGTAGAATTCGCGGTTGCGGCGCGCAGTGGCCTGGTCGTTGTTCGGGCTGTTGCGGTTGTTCGTGAACAGCCATACCAGGCCAGGCTTGCCGGCCAGCGCCGTGCCGATGGCCGAGCCGACCGCTTCGCCCAGGTCGGTATCGGCCAGCGCGCTGCTGCCCGGCTTTTTCGCCGTATGCAGCGATGCGAGCGCGGCGCCGACGTCGGCGCGGGTCGCGGCGCCGCTGACCTTTTGCGACAGCAGCGCCTTCGGCGACGGCGCGCCGGGCAGGCTCTGGTTGAACGACGCGAGCACCATCAGGTCGCCCGGCTCGGTGGCGGCCATCACCAGCTCGGTCACCAGCGGCTTGTACTGCGACGCCGGATCGGTATAGAACGGATCCATCCAGCCTGAATTCTGGACCAGGAACACGTGCGAGCCGGCGCACGCCGGCGCGCTGGCGCACAGCAACGCGATCAACGCGGCGGTGTTGGCGACAAGCGTTTTCACGGCAGCTCTTCCAGGCGCCAGCCGCGGATCTGGTTCCAGTCGGGATGGTGCAGCCACAGGCAGTTGTGGACCACGAACGGCATGCATTCGAGCGGGCGCGACAGGCGCGGGATCTCGTCGAGGATGACGTTGCGCCGGCCAATCCACTCGACCGTCGTGCGCGGGATGGTGCGGCCGGCCAGCGCTTCTTCGGCGCGGCCGGTGTACTTGTGAAAGCGCAGCACCAGGCCGCTCGGCTGGCTGCGGTTGTTGTTAAAGCCGCGCAGCAGCGGCAGCACCAGCGAATCGTCCTCGTGCAGGTCCTCGACGTTTTCCACTTCCCATGGTTCGTTGACCACTTCGTGCCCGCGGCGGAACAGGAAGTTGGCGAAGCCGAGCCGCGCGCCGCTGATCGATTCGAACTGCGGATTGTCCTTGCCCAGCTCGATGAACGAATACTCCTGGCCGGCGTGCCCGATGTGCCAAAGGCGGCCGTCGCGGCTCTGGGTCGGGCCGCCGAATTCGAGGCGCGGCGAAAAACCGCGCGGCCACGGCAGCCATTGCGGCGGCGCGCCCGGTTGCCAAAGCAGTTGGCCCATCTGGTGCAGCCAGAGCAGCCGGCCGTCGTAGCTGATCGGGCGCATCCAGCCGCTGGCGGGAGCGGCGCCGCAATCGAGCAGCTCGACCTGCGACAGGTCGCTGTGCGCGGTCCACATGCGCGTGCCGGCGGCGCTGGAGAACAGGCAGGCGACGTGGCGACGCACCGCGCCGGGCGCGCTGGCCAGCGCGGCGTCGAACACCGGGTCGGCGCGGCAGGTTTCGCTGACCGGATTGATCCACAGGCGGCACAGCCCCTTGTCGGTCGGTACCAACGCCACTTCGCCGCGGCGCGGATTGGCAACCGGCAGCCAGCCGTAGACGGACCTGCTGAAGGTCAGGTCGGCGCTGAAGTCTTCCGGCGCCATCACGTGCCACAGCTGCGCCAGCGGATCCCAGTACTGCAGCACGTTGCGCGTGTAGGCCAGCGCCAGCAAGCGCTGCGTCGGGAAGCCGTAGCTGCCGGCGGCGAACACGCACTGCGCGTTCGGCGGCGCCGGCATGCTGGCGTCGAAGCGGCCTACGAAGGGAGCGGCGGGCCGCTCTTCGAGCGCGTCGCCCAGCGCCAGCGACGTCACCGGCAGGCCATGCGGCACGTGGCGCGGCACGAACTGATCGGACCACGGGCCCCACCAGTCGGGCCGCGACTTGACCTGGCCGGCCAGTTTGACCAGCGCACGGCCGCAGGTGGGGCAGAAAGCGAAGCCTTCCGGATAGATCGGCGCGCAAGCGCAGGCGGCCGGCAGCGAGGCGCCGAGCAGGTGGGCGACGTCAGGCAGGCGGGCGCGCGCCGGCCCCCGCGAGTCGATGCGCGACAAACCTTCGCTTGCCGCCAGTTCGAACTGGCCGCTGTTCTCGTCTTCCAGCCAGACACTTGCTGGCGTTTCCCATCGATATGCCATTTGCTCGCCGTTGTATGCATGTTGAACGCGGCCCGTGGTTGCTACTGCGGGGCCCGCTATTGCGATTCAAATCATAGCGCAACTGGGTGGCAAAGGAAGTTTGATTGGCCGGTATCGCAAGACGCGCTCGGGGGGAGCGGCTGGTAGCCTATGCATGAAAGAAAGCGCCCCGTGTTGCGCGGCGTCAGGGGCAGTCACGAGGAGCAGGTATTTTTGGACGCGCTCTGAAATCCGGGGTCTGACCGGGTCTGACCCACAGATCGGGTCAGACCCCGGCTACGGCGTCCCGGGCCGCCTCGGCAGCAGTGCTACACCAGCCGCACCATGCTGATCTTCCAGTCGCCCTGTTCGCGAAACATCGTCAGCGCAAGGATGCGGCGCGTGTCGGGCGTGGCGCCCAGCAGCACGACGACGCTGGCGACGCTGCCCTGCACCGTCGGCCGCACCGCCTTGATGTGGGTCGGCCAGTCGTCCATGAACTCCTGGGCCTGGATGAAGTAGTCGGCGTGCAGGCCCTTGCGGCTCATGCGGCGCGTCAGCTCCTTCATCAGCCCCTTCTCGACATACGCCGACATCTGCACCGGCGACTGCTTCAGCGGATCCTGGTTGATGGCCAGCGACTGCATGTACCAGCGATAGAACTGGAGCGCTGCCTGCTCCGGCAGCTGCGACGCGGCCATCGCCGGCGCCGCCAGCGCAAACTGCGCCGCGACGACCAACACGGCCAGCACCGTCACGACGGCCGCACGCAACGCTTTGGCCGAAAATGGCCAACGGCAATTCCTCATGATTCCTCCGCAAGGTGTGATTTCCGACAAACAACTTTGCAGCAACATGGGCGCATCGCCTTGACGCAGCGCAAGCGCTCTGCCATCTACGTATAATTGCGGGCTCTACTCCACCGCTTGCACTCACCATGACCTCCACCGCCGACACTGCCGATTCCCCCTGGGGCGAGATACCCGCCCACGAGGTCGACGCCGCCGCGGCGCACCTGCGCGACGTGCTCGCGCTGGTAGTCGAACACGGCCCGGCGCATGCCGCGCTGGTGGTCTACGACACCCGCAGCGACCTGGCGCGCGCGCTGGCCGAAGGCTATCGCCGCAACCTGCCCGGCGCCACCTTCATCGACTTCGACACCGTCGCGCCGGGCGACGTGCTGGCGCAGTTTCGCCGCATGGCCAGTTCCGACCTGGTGGTGCTGGTGCAGTCGACAAGCTTCCGGCTCGAGGCATTTCGCATCCGCGTCGAGCTGTTCAAGCTTGGCCTGAAGGTCGTCGAGCACGTGCACCTGTCGCGCATGCCGGGCGCGCAGGGAGCGCATTATATCGAGTCGCTCGCCTACGATCCCGCCTACTACCGCGGCGTCGGCCAGGCGCTGAAGGCACGCATCGACGGCGCATCAATGGCCACCGTCGACAGCGGCGGCGAAACGCTGGTGTTCGCGTCGAAGCTGGAGCCGGCCAAGCTCAATATCGGCGACTACAGCGGCATGAACAACGTCGGCGGCCAGTTCCCGATCGGCGAAGTGTTCACCGAAGCGCAGGACCTCGAAGCGGTCAACGGGCGCGTGCGGGTGCACGTATTTGGCGACACGTCCTACCTGGTCAACCGCCCGGCCACGCCGATCACGCTGGTGATCGAACGCGGCCGCGTGGTCGGCTTTGAAAACGCGACGCC
Organism: Massilia sp. TWR1-2-2; assembly: GCF_049897565.1. Taxonomy (NCBI): domain Bacteria; kingdom Pseudomonadati; phylum Pseudomonadota; class Betaproteobacteria; order Burkholderiales; family Oxalobacteraceae; genus Massilia; species Massilia sp. TWR1-2-2. The sequence continues at coordinate 99,448 of NZ_JAFCWM010000005.1, forward strand.
GGAATTCGAGCGCCTGCTCGAGGTCATCCGCGCCGACGAGGGCGAAGTATGGGTGCGCGAACTCGGTTTCGGCATGAACCGCGCATTCACGCGCGAGCGCCGCGTCAACGACATCGGCACGTATGAACGCATGTGCGGCATCCACCTTTCGCTCGGCGCCAAGCACGGCGTCTATCCGAAGCCCGGCTTCAAGCGCAAGGACGCCCGCTACCACGTCGACATCTTCGCCGTCACCGAGGCCGTTTATCTCGATGACGACCTGGTGTACATTGATGGAGCTTGGCAGGTGTGATCAGGGAACTTGAAATGCTCAATGAAGAACAACGCGCGCACTACGAGCGCGACGGCTACATAGTCCTCCCCGGCTTCAAGAGCGCGCAGGAGATAGCGGCGCTGCGCGAGCGCGCCGCGCAGATCGTCGACGCCTTCGATCCCGGCCAGGGCAGCGGCATCTTCACCACCCAGAACCAGGCCACCGCCACCGACGACTACTTCCTCCGCTCCGACAACACGGTGCGCTGCTTTTTCGAGGAGGAGGCATTCGACGCCGAAGGCCGGCTGCGCCAGGACAAATCGCTATCGATCAACAAGATCGGCCACGCGCTGCACGACCTCGATCCGGTGTTCGAGCGCTTTTCGCGCGACCCGAAACTGGCCCAGGTGGCGCGCGACCTTGGCCTGGCCGAGGCGCTGGTGTGGCAGTCGATGTACATCTTCAAGCAGCCCGGCATCGGCGGCGAAGTGCGCTGGCACCAGGACGCGACGTTTTTCGAGACGACACCAATCAGTGTGACGACCTTCTGGTTCGCGCTGGAAGACGCCACCGTCGACAACGGCTGCCTGTGGGTGCAGCCGGGCGGGCATCGCGGCCCGCTGCGCGAACGCTTCGTACGCAGTGGCGACGCCATCAACATGCAGAAGCTCGATGCCACGCCGTGGCCCGACGACAGTGTGGCGGTGCCGCTGGAAGCTGCGGCCGGCAGTCTTGTGTGCTTCAATGGCCTGCTGCCGCACTACAGCGCGCCGAACCGGTCGGCAGTGTCGCGCCATGCGTACACGCTGCATGCGACCGATGGCCGCACCGCGTACTCGCCGCAAAACTGGATTCAGCGTGACGCAGCCTTCCCGGCGCGCGGATTCGACTGAGCTGACGGCATATCCCAGCGGGGTCGGCATATCCCAGCGGGGTCAGTGCCGACATTCGGACACGGCCTCGACTATCGCGCACACACAACTGCAGAGCCTGTGTCCGAATGTCGGCACTGACCCCGTTTCGATTCCGCCGTGGCCGGACGACAGCGTGGCCGTGCAGCTGGAAGCTGCGGCCGGCAGCCTGGTGTGCTTCCACAGTGTGCTGCCGCACTACAGCGCGCCGAACCGGTCGGCGGTATCGCGCCACGCGTACACGCTGCATGCAACCGACGGCCGCGCGGAATATTCGGCGCAAAACTGGATTCAGTGCGATGCAGCCTTGCTGGCGCGCGGGTTCGACTGAGCTGAAGGCCTATCCCAGCGGGGTCAGTGCCGACATTCGGACACGACCTCGGCCTATCCCAGCGGGGTCAGTGCCGACATTCGGACACGACCTCGACTATCGCGCGCACACAACTGTAGAGCCTGTGTCCGAATGTCGACACTGACTCCGCCATGACGCTCGCACACAACTGTAGAGCCTGTGTCCGAATGTCGGCACTGACCCCGCCATGACTGTAGAGCCTGTGTCCGAATGTCGGCACTGACCCCGCCATGACGCTGTAAATCAGCTTATTTGCTGGCTTTGCTTACTTCGCCTGGCCGAGGAAGGCCTTCACTTCCGCCTGAAACTGCTGCGGCTGGTCCCACATGATGAAGTGGGCGCTGGACGGAATGCGCTTGAGCGTCACGTTTTTCAGCGGCGCAAACGATGCCTTGTACGCGTCGCCGATTTTTTCGTCCGTCATGCCGGGCACTTTCGGCACCACGTACAGCACCGTTGTCGGCACGGTGATCCTGCCCAGTTCCGGCGCCAGGTCGGTGACGATCAACTCGTGATACGCGCGCGCCGTTACGTCCGGGTCGCTCTTGACCGAATCGTCCAGCGCGCCCGGACGCATGGCGACGTTGTCGACCATCGAATTGATCGTGGCGGTGTTGCGCATGCTGCGCGCGGCCGGATCGGACGCGCGCATCTGGGTGAGCATCGCGTCGGCCATCGGCTTGACGCTGGTCGCGCTGGCGCCCGGCGGCGCGAACAGCGCGCCGAGGAAGGGAACCATGTCCACCACCATTAACCGCGACAGCGAATCGGGATGGCGCCCCGCCAGCATCATGCCGATAGTGCCGCCCATCGAGTGGCCGATGACGGCCGGCTTGACCAGGCCGCGCGCCGCAATATAGCGGGCGATTTCCTCGGCCACCGGTGCGGCGACCGCGCCATCCGTATTGCCGCCGCGGGCGTTCCCGGCGAAGCCGGAAATCTGCACCATGTGATAACGGTAGCCCGGCACCGCCGCGACCATCTCGCGCCACACGCGCGGCGACGACGCCAGGCCGTGAATGAGCAGCACGTCGCTGCCGGCGCCTTCGGCCGTCACGCTGATGCGGTCGGAACTGAATTCGGCGGCGAAGGCCGGCGCCAGGGCGCCGAGCGCCACGGCCACCAGGGATGTCAGCAAGGTGCGGCGGCTTAGGGCAAACAGCGTGGACGGCGACATGAGGACTCCCTTTTTTTCGATAGGGAGATACTCGATCAAGATGCCGTACATTGTCAAGCCGATATCGTCAACACGCAGCGCGCACAGGCAGTGCATGCATGTCAGACCAGTTCGGGCCTGCCCAGGCGCCCCGCCACGTCGGCCAACGGCTGGTCCGGCGCATGCTTGGGCATCATGATCGTCACGCTGGTGCCGTTGCCCGGCGTCGACGCGATGCCGATGCTCCCGCCCAGCATGCCGGTGACGACGTTATAGACGATGTTCATGCCCAGGCCGGAGCCGCCCTGCCCCATCTTGGTGGTGAAGAAGGGATCGAACACCTGGTGCAGCGTTTTCTGCGTCATGCCGACGCCATCGTCGCTAAAATTGAGCATCACCTGGCCCTGCTCGATCTCGCGCGCGCTGATCACGATCTTCGGCGACGCCTCGCCCTGGAATGCATGCAGCAGCGCGTTGTTGATCAGGTTCGACAGCACCTGGCCGATGCCGCCCGGGTAGGAGTCGAGCACCAGCTTGGGCGCCACGTCGACCTCGATGCGGCAGTTGGCGCGCCTCAGCTGCGCGGCGAAGGTGGCCAGCGTGTCGCGCACCACTTCGCCAAGCTCGAACGGGCGCCGCTTGTCGCTGGTCTGGTCGACCGATACCTGCTTGAAGGACGTGATCAGGTCGGCCGCGCGGCTGAGCGAACTGGCCATGATGCCGCACGCGAGCCGGGTGTCGGCCATGTGCGCTTCCAGCGCCGAGCGCTTGATGCCGCCATCGGCATATTTTTTCTCGAACTCGTTAACCATGTCCGACAGCGCGGTGGCGGTCAGCAGGCTGTTGCCGATCGGGGTATTGAGTTCGTGCGCGATGCCGGCGACCAGTGCGCCGAGCGAGGCGAGCTTCTCCGACGTGATCAGGCTCGCCTGCGCCTGTTTTAGCGTCTCGAGTACCGACGACAGGTCACCGTGCGCCAGTTCGACATGCGCCTTCTGCTGTTCCAGTTCGGCCAGGCTGGCGCGCTGCTCGACCAGGGTGGCGCGCAGCCGGCCGGCCAGGGTGCGGCTGCGGCGCGATGCCACCAGCAAGGCGGCGATCAGGGCGCTGATCCAGATGCCGGCCGCGCCGACCAGCAGCGGCGGCGTGAGGTGGCGGCTGTAACGGCTGCCGGCCAGCGCGCTGTATTGCACCAGCCAGTGGCGCTGCGCGACGCCGATATACCCCTGCGCGACGCGCTTCGTCAAGGTCAGGACGCCCGGCGCGCCGCTGTCGAACAGGGTGTTATCGGGGGTCGCCGGCAGCGCTGTGGCGCTGTCGCCGGTGTCTACGATTCGCACCGCGATGTGTTCGAGCAGCGACGGCTCGATTACTTCGCGCATCAGGTCGTCGACCCGAAATACGATCGCCACCACGCCGATAAAGGCGGCGCGGCGCTGCTCGAGCGTATCGATCGGCATGTTCTGGCGGTAGATCGGCGCGCGGGCGACGAAGCCGGGATTGCGAGTCGCGTCCTGCACCAGCATCGTGCGGCCAGTGGCGACGATCATGCCGCTGTCGCGCGCCGACAGGATCGATTGCAAATGCGCCGGGATGCTGGCCAAGTCAAGGCCGAAGGCATTCTCATTGCCCTTCATTGGCTCATTGAATTCAATGATGAAATGTTCGTCGCGTTGCAGCTGCGGGTGGACGACGAAGGCGCCGGCCTCGCTTCGTAAGTCGGCGCTGAACGCCTCGAAGTCGGCGCCTGGCACCGCGCGCACGAACTGGATGGCGCGAAAGCCCGGATAGCGCTCGGCCAGCCGCAGCTGCTGCACGAAGCGCTCGAACTGCTGGCGGTCGACCTCGCCGGTGACGGCGAACATGCCTTTGAGGCTGAGCAGCATGTCGAAGTAGGTGCGCAGGCGCGCGCTGGTGTCGGTCGCCACCTTTTCGGTATCGCGCGTGAAGTTGCCGCGGATCTGGGCGTCCTGCGCCTCGACCACGATGAAGCACGTCCACACCGTGATGCACACGCCGACAGCGAATGCCAGCAAGCCGTGGGTGCGGATCTGGTCCTTGAACATGGCGGCGGCGCTACGCCTAGGCGGCGTCGGGGAACTCGGCGGCGATCGCGCGGAACTGCTCTTCGACGACCAGCATCGCGTCGACGATGTCGGGGTCGAAGTGCTCGCCGCTGCTCTGGCGAATCAGCTCGACCGCGGTCTCGTGGGTGAACGCCGGGCGGTAGACGCGCTTCGAGATCAGCGCGTCGTAGACGTCGGCCACCGCCATCAGGCGCGCCGACAGCGGGATGCCCTCGCCTTCGAGGCCCTGCGGGTAGCCCGAGCCGTCCCACTTCTCCTGGTGCGAGTAGGTGATTTCGCGCGCGTAGCGCAGGAAAGGATTGGTGCCGCCGAGCGTTTTCTCGACGCCGGCGATGGCATCGCGGCCATGCACGGTGTGCTGCTTCATCAGGTTGAATTCGTCCGGCGTCAGGCGGCCCGGCTTCATCAGGATCGCGTCCGGTACGGCGACCTTGCCGATATCGTGCAGCGGCGCCGCCTTTGCCATCAGCGCGATGCTGGCGTCGGACAGTTCAGTGCTGAAGCGGACGTGGAAGCGCAGCTCGCGCGCCAGCACGGTGAAAAACAGCTGGGTGCGGCGCAGGTGGGTGGCGGCATTGGCGTCGCGCGATTCGGCCAGCGTGGCCATCGCCATGATGGTCGCGTCCTGCATCGACACCGTCTCGCGTACGCGTTCGGCGACCTGGAATTCGAGCTGGCTGTCGCGGTCCTGGTGCGCCCCGCGCAGCGCCATCAGTTCGAGGTGCAGCGCGACGCGCGCGTTGAATGCTTCGGCGCTGACCGGCCGCGCGATGACGTCGCTGGCGCCGCCGCGAAATGCGCGCAGCTCGGCGTCGCGGTCGCCCTCGGCGGTGAGAAACACCAGCGCGGTGCATTCGTTGAGAAATTCGCCGCGCAGCTCGCGCAATACGTCGCGCGCATCCATGTCGGGCAGGTCGGCGTCGATCAGGATCAGGTCCGGCCGCGGCGCCAGCCTGGCCAGGCGCAGCGCCTCGGCGCCGGTGCGGGCAAGCTTGGCGTCATAGCGCCCCTGCAATTGCTCTTTCATCAGCACCAAATGGTCGGGCGAAGCGTCGACAATCAGAACGGTTGCCTTGAACTTGATTTCCATCCGCGCGGGACTCCTGTAATAACGGCCTCATCCATGATACCGCATCGGCCAATATATTTACGTTGCCGATCGTCGGATTGTTTCAGCTTTTTTACAATTCGCGCTAACAATTGCCACGAGGCTAGTATTAGAATACTTATCCCAAATCCAATCAAAAAGTCAGGGTAAAAATGATCCGTTTGCCGCTCAGCCTGGCAGCCTTGTGCCTCACCGTGTCCGCATTCGCGGCTGAACCGTTCGACGACAAGTTCCGCCAGCTCGACGAATTGTTACCGACGCCGAGCACGATCCGCACAGCATCAGGCGCGCCAGGTCACGCTTACTGGCAGCAGCGCGCCGACTACACGATCCGCGCCACGCTCGACGAAGCGAACCGCGCGATCAGCGCCAGCGGCACCATCACGTATCACAACAACTCTCCCGACACCCTGAACTACCTGTGGCTGCAGCTGGACCAGAACCTGTTTACCCCAGGTTCGGACAACCGCACCAGCGCCACCGTGCCGTCGCGCGAGGCGTGGGCAAAGGGCCGCAGCGCCGAGGAAGGCATGCGCTTCGACGCCATGCGCTCGATCATCGAGAGCCGCACCTTCGACGGCGGCTTCAAGATCGCCTCGATCAAGGCCGACGGCCAGCCGCTCAAGTTCGTCATCAACAAGACGATGATGAGGATCGACCTGCCGCGCGGCCTGAAGCCAGGCACCAGGTACGTCTTCAGCATCGACTGGAACTACAAGATCAACGACGCCAAGGTACTCGGCGGGCGGGCCGGCTACGAGCGCTTCGACGACGCCGACAAGAACGACCTGTTCGAGATCGCCCAGTGGTTCCCGCGCATGGCCGCCTACTACGACGTCTACGGCTGGCAGCACAAGCAGTTCCTCGGCAACGGCGAATTCACGCTCGAATTCGGCGACTACGACATCTCGCTGACGGTGCCGTCGGACCACATCATCGCCAGTACCGGCGAACTGCAAAATCCTGACTCGGTGCTGACCGCCACCCAGCGCGACCGCCTGCGCCAGGCGCGCACCGCATCGAAGCCGGTGATCATCGTCACCCAGGCGGAAGCCGAGCTGGCCGAAAAATCGCGCAGCACCGCCACCAAGACGTGGCACTTCAAGGCGAAGAACGTGCGCGACTTCGCATGGGCGTCGAGCCGCAAGTTCATCTGGGACGCGCAAGGCTACAAGAAGGACGGCACCAATACGATGGCGATGTCGTACTACCCGAAGGAAGGCAATCCGCTGTGGGAGAAGTATTCGACCCAGGCGATCGTCCACACCATCGAACAGTACAACAAGTACTCGCTGGACTACCCGTATCCGACCGCCATTTCAGTCAACGGTCCGGTCGGCGGCATGGAATACCCGATGATCTCGTTTAACGGCCCGCGTCCGATCAAGGACAAGAAGACCGGCGAGATCACGTATTCGAAGCAGTCGAAGTATGGCCTGATCGGCGTCATCATCCACGAAGTGGGCCACAACTACTTCCCGATGATCGTCAATTCGGACGAGCGCCAGTGGACCTGGATGGACGAGGGCCTCAACAGCTTCGTGCAGTACCTCGCCGAGCAGGCGTGGGAAGAGAATTATCCGCAGTCGCGCGGCGAGCCGCGCGCGATTGTCGACTACATGCGCAGCAAGAACCAGGTGCCGATCATGACGAACTCGGAGTCGCTGCTGCAGTTCGGCGCCAACGCGTACGCCAAGCCGACCACCGCCTTGATCGTGCTGCGCGAGACCGTACTCGGTCGCGATCTGTTCGACTTCGCTTTCCGAGAATACGCGCAGCGCTGGAAGTTCAAGCGCCCGACGCCGTCGGACTTCTTCCGCACCATGGAAGACGCTTCGGGCACCGACCTTGACTGGTTCTGGCGCGGCTGGTTCTATACCACCGACGCGGTCGACGTCAGCGTCGACGGCATCACCGAGTATGGCGTCAGCAGCAAGAACCCGGACATCGAGAAGGCATGGCGCAAGGCGCAGAAGGACCTTGAACCGGTATCGCTGACCGACCAGCGCAACAAGGGCATGGCGCGCCGCGTCGAGGCGCATCCTGAACTGAAGGACTTCTACAACGAGAACGGCGACTTCACCGTCACCAACAAGGATCGCAACAAGTACAACGAGACGATCGAAACGCTCGAGCCGTGGGAAAAGGCGCTGCTCGCCCAGGGCAAGCACCTGTACCTGGTCGACTTCTCGAACATCGGCGGGCTGGTGACGCCGCTGGTGCTGGAGATCGAACTCAAGAGCGGCAAGAAGACCATCGAGCGCATCCCGGCCGAAGTGTGGCGCTACTCGTCGAAGAAGATCACCAAGCTGATCGTCACCGACGAGCCGATGGTCGGCCTGGTGCAGGACCCGTACTGGGAAACGGCCGACACCGACGTCAGTAACAACGCCTGGCCGCGCAAGATCACGCCGTCGCGCGTGGAGCTGTTCAAGACCGAACGCGGCACCAATGACCTGATGAAGGATTTCAGGACCCCGCTCAAGTCGAAGGACCCGAAAGACAACGAAGCCAAGCAAGAGCCGAAAGCGGAGTAAGCCCGACCGCATCGCCAGCATGCCGGCAGTCGCGCAATGAGCGCCGCTGCCGGTTCTCGTTCCAGACCGGTATATTCGCCATGACCCTCATACACCTCCACGCCGCCATCGCCACCCTGCTCCTGTCGTGCTCCGCGCTCGCGGCCGATCCGTTCGACGACAAGTTCCGCCAGCTCGACGAGCTGCTGCCGACGCCGGGCGCGATCCGCAGCGCGTCCGGCGCGCCAGGGCACGCCTACTGGCAGCAGCGCGCCGACTACAAGCTGCGCGCCACGCTGGATGAAGCGGGCCGTTCGATCAGCGGCGCCGGCACCATCACGTACCACAACAATTCGCCCGATACGCTGTCCTACCTGTGGGTGCAGCTGGACCAGAACATGTTCCGCGCCGATTCGGACAACCGCAAAATTGCCACCGTGCCTACACGCGAAGCATGGGCGAGCACGCGCGAAGCGGACGGCGTGAAGTTCGAGGCGATGCGCTTCAATCTCGAAAGCCGCAGCTTCGACGGCGGCTTCAACATCATGTCGGTCAAGGGCGCGGATGGCCAGCCGCTGCGTCACGTGATCAACAAGACGATGATGCGGATCGACCTGCCGCAGCCGATGAAGCCGGGCGCGCGCTTTTCGTTCAGCATGGAGTGGAGCTTCAAGGTACCCGAACTGAACGTGCTGGGACGGCGCAGCGGCTTCGAGCGCTTCGACGAGCAGGACAAGAACGACCTGTTCGAAATCGCCCAGTGGTATCCGCGCATGGCCGCCTACTACGACGCCGCCGGCTGGCAGAACAAGCAGTATCTCGGCGACGGCGAGTTCACGCTCGAATTCGGCGACTACGACATCGAACTGACGGTGCCGGCCGATCACATCGTCGCCAGCACCGGCGAACTGCAAAACCCGGGCTCGGTACTGACCGCCGCCCAGCGCGACCGCCTGCGCCAGGCGCGCAGCGCCAGCAAGCCGGTCATCATCGTCACCCAGGCGGAAGCCGAACTGGCCGAAAAATCGCGCAGCACCGCCACCAAAACATGGCACTTCAAGGCGAAGAACGTGCGCGACTTCGCATGGGCGTCGAGCCGCAAGTTCATCTGGGATGCGCAGGGCTACAAGAACGGCACCACCGACGTGATGGCGATGTCGTACTACCCGAAGGAAGGCAATCCGCTGTGGGAAAAGTATTCCACCCAGGCGGTCATTCACACCATCGACCAGTACAACAAGTACTCGTTCGACTATCCCTACCCGACGGCCATCTCGGTCAATGGCCCGGTCGGCGGCATGGAATACCCGATGATCTCGTTTAACGGCCCACGTCCTACCAAGGACAAGAAGACCGGCGAAATCACCTACTCTAAGCAGACCAAGTATGGGCTGATCAGCGTGATCATCCACGAGGTGGGCCACAACTACTTCCCGATGATCGTCAATTCCGACGAGCGCCAGTGGACCTGGATGGATGAAGGCATCAACAGCTTCGTGCAGTACCTGGCCGAGCAGGCGTGGGAAGAAGCGTATCCACGCTCGCGCAGCGAGCCGCGCGCCATTGTCGACTACATGCGCAGCAAGAACCAGGTGCCGATCATGACGAACTCGGAATCGGTGCTCCAGCGCGGCAACAACGCCTACGCCAAGCCGGCCACCGCCCTCAACATCCTGCGCGAGACCGTGCTCGGTCGTGAGCTGTTCGACTTCGCTTTCCGAGAATACGCGCAGCGCTGGAAGTTCAAGCGCCCGACGCCGTCGGACTTCTTCCGCACCATGGAAGACGCTTCGGGCACCGACCTTGACTGGTTCTGGCGCGGCTGGTTCTACACCACCGACGCGGTCGACGTCAGCGTCGACGGCATCACCGAGTATGGCGTCAGCAGCAAGAACCCGGACATCGAGAAGGCATGGCGCAAGGCGCAGAAGGACCTTGAACCGGTATCGCTGACCGACCAGCGCAACAAGGGCATGGCGCGCCGCGTCGAGGCGCATCCTGAACTGAAGGACTTCTACAACGAGAACGGCGACTTCACCGTCACCAACAAGGACCGCAACAAGTACAACGAGACGATCGAAACGCTCGAGCCGTGGGAAAAGGCGCTGCTCGCGCAGGGCAAGCACCTGTACCTGGTCGACTTCTCGAACATCGGCGGGCTGGTGACGCCGCTGGTGCTGGAGATCGAACTCAAGAGCGGCAAGAAGACCATCGAGCGCATCCCGGCCGAAGTGTGGCGCTACTCGTCGAAGAAGATCACCAAGCTGATCGTCACCGACGAGCCGATGGTCGGCCTGGTGCAGGACCCGTACTGGGAAACGGCCGACACCGACATCAGCAACAACGCCTGGCCGCGCAAGATCACGCCGTCGCGCGTGGAGCTGTTCAAGACCGAACGCGGCACCAACGACCTGATGAAGGACTTCAGGACGCCGCTGAAGGGCAAGAACGAGAAGAAGGACGCGACGCCGGCGCCCGAGGCGGCGCCGTGATGGCGCGCCGTGTCCGCGCCCTGCTGGCCACGGCGCTGGCCTGCTGCTGCATGGCGGCGCAGGCACACCTGTTCCATGTCGGGATCACCGACGCCTCCTTCAATCAGAAGACCGGCAGCACGGAGTTCGTCCATACGTACATGACGCACGACGCCCTTGCCCTGCTGGCTAGCCTGTATCAGCGCCAGTTCGACCTGTCGCAGCCGGAAGACGAGGCGATCCTGCGCAAGTACGTCGAGAAGAAGTTCTGGGTGGAGGCGGCCGACAAGACGCGCCTGCCGCTGCGCTGGGTCGGGATAGCGGTCGACGCGCAAAAGGTCGTGATCTACCAGGAGATCGAAAACACGCCGCTGTCGAAGGCTGCGTTGATCCACGACGAAGTGCTGATCGACTTCATCGCAGAGCAATCGAACACACTAAACGTCCAGGACAACGGTATGATTCGATCACTGATATTCGACCGAAGGACGATCGACCAGGCCGTGCGCTAAGCACGCGGACATCCTGCTTGCCCACCATGCTGCGACTCCGACCTATCCCGTGCGCGCTGGCCGCGCTGCTGCTCCATGGCCCCTCCTACGCGGACGACGAAGTGCTGCAGCGCGTGCTCGTCACCGGCTCGCGCGCCAGCCAGCTTGGCGTTGCCGATTCGGCCAACGCCGGCACCGTCAGCCAGAAGCAGCTCGAGATGCGCACCGTGTACCGGCCCGGTGAGCTGCTCGAAGCGACGCCCGGCCTGATCGTCAGCCAGCATAGCGGCGAAGGCAAGGCCAACCAGTTCTACCTGCGCGGCTTCAACCTCGATCACGGCACCGACCTGCGCAGCACGGTCGACGACATGCCGGTCAACCAGCGCAGCCACGCGCACGGCCAGGGCTGGACCGACCTCAATTTCCTGATTCCCGAACTGGCCGCGCGCCTCGACTACAAGAAGGGGCCCTACTCCGCGCTGGACGGCGACTTCGCCTCCGCCGGCAGCGCCGCCATGACCTATTCGAGCCGGCTGCCGCTGGGCGTGGCCACCGCCACCATCGGCAGCCACGGCTACGGGCGCACGATGATGGCGGCGTCGCCGGAGTTGGGCAAGGGCCACCTGCTGTATGCGCTCGAAGCGCTGCACAGCGACGGCCCGTTCGTCCACCCCGAGGACTACCAGAAGCTCAACGGCGTGCTGCGCTACAGCGAAGGCTACGACAACAACGGCTTTTCTGTCACCGCGATGGCCTACCGCGGCAAGTGGAACTCGACCGACCAGATCCCGCTGCGCGCGGTTGCCAACGGCTCGCTCGGCCGCTTCGACACGATCGATCCGACCGACGGCGGCAACGCCCGTCGCTTCAGCCTGTCGGGCGTGTGGCGCAAGAGCGGCACCGACGCCTCGTCGAAAGTGAGCGCATATGTGATCCGCAACCAGCTGGACCTGTATTCGAACTTCACCTACTTCCTCGACGATCCGGTCAACGGCGACCAGTTCAGCCAGCCGGACCGGCGCGTGACCAGCGGCATCAACGCCGGCCACACGTGGCATGCGCATGCGGGCGGCGTCAGTTCGGACCTGACGGTTGGCGTTCAGCTGCAAAACGATAACGCGTTCAACGGCTTGTATAACACCCGGGCGCGCCGGCGCCTGGCGACCACGCGCGAGGACCACGTCGTCGAAACCAGCGCCGGCCTGTATGTCGAACACCACGCGCGCTGGAGCGAGACGTTTCGCACCGTGGCGGGACTGCGCAGCGACAGCTATCGATTCAAGGTGCGCAGCGACCTTGCGGCCAACTCCGGCAGCTCGCGCGATCATCAGCTGAGCCCCTCGCTGGGTGCGGCGTTCGGCCCGTGGCGCCAGACCGAGTTTTACGTCAACCTGGGCAGCGGCTTTCACAGCAACGACGCGCGCGGCACGCTGACGACGATCGATCCGCGCACGGGTGAAGCGGCCGAGAAAGTGCCGGGGCTGGTGCGTTCGCGCGGGATGGAACTGGGCGTGCGCAGCGAAATCATCCCGCTGCTGCAAACGTCGCTGTCGCTGTACCGGCTCGACTTCGAGTCCGAGCTCACTTTTGTCGGCGACGCCGGCACCACCGAAGCTGGGCGCCCGAGCCGGCGCCACGGCATCGAGTTTTCAAACTACTACAAGCCGCTCAAGTGGCTGTCGGTCGACTTCGACCTGGCCTTCGCGCGTGCCCGTTCGCGCGACTTCTCGCCAGAAGGCAGCCGCATCCCGGGCGCGGTGGAAGGCGTAGGCCAGCTCGCGCTCACGGTCGACCAGCTGGGGCCCTGGTCGGGCGCGCTGCGCCTGCGCTACTTCGGCCCGCGTCCGCTGATCGAAGACAACAGCGTGCGCTCCTCGCCGAGCACGACGATCAACGGGCGTGTCGCCTACCGCATCAACAAGACCATGAAGGTCGAGCTGGAAGGATTCAATCTGGCCAACCGGCGCGATCCGGCGATCGAATACCTGTACGCCTCGCGCCTGCAAGGCGAAGCGGCGGCCCGCGACGACATCCACTTCCATCCGATCGAATCGCGTTCGGCGCGCCTTACGCTGGTGAAGAACTTTTAGGGCCGCGACCCGGCCTTACGCGGGCCGGGCAAAAATGCTACGCTAGCGCGATGAACACTGCGCACCCTTTGCCCCCCTTTACCGACCCGGCCCAACTGGCCGACGACCTGCGCACGGCCGGCTACGCGCTGCTGCGTCCCGCTGACGTGGCCGCGCTGGCCGGCTGCAGCCTCGACGACTTGGGCGCGCTGGCGCCGAGCTGGGATCATCTGGCGCTCGACAACTACCTGAAGGACGGCGGCAACTACCGGCGCCGCCGCCACTCCTGCTTCATAGACGACGGCGCCACGCTGGCGCAGACGGCGCACCGCGCGCACTGGCAGCCGGTCGAATACAACGCGCTGCACGGCGGCATGCACCGGCTGTTCGAGCCGATCGAGCCGGCCACGATCGCGCAGCCGGCGTGGACGGCGCTGCTGCACGCGCTCGGCAAGGCCTGCTCGCAGGTGAGAGCCGTGCAGGAGTGGCACGTCGAAGCGCACCAGTTTCGCATCGATACGCTGGAGGGCATCGGCAGGCCGACGCCGGAAGGCGCGCACCGCGACGGCGTCGACTTCGTCGCCGTGCTGCTGGCGGGGCGCCATCACATCAAGGGCGGCGAGACGCGCATCTTCGAGGCGGCCGGCAGCGGCGGCAAGCGCTTCACGATGGAAGAGCCGTGGACGCTGCTGCTGCTCGACGATGCGACCGTGATTCACGAATCGACGCCGATCCAGCCGACCGGCGAAAACGGCTACCGCGACACGCTGGTGCTGACCTGGCGCGCCGGCGCTTTCCAGGGCGAGGACAGCTAGCGCCTGGCGCCAATTCAAACCAGTCACCTCTGAAGGCACAACGTGGAACAAGCACACGAAGTACAAGCGGAAGAGTATGAAATCCTGATCGTCGAGGACAGCCCGACCCAGGCCGAACGGCTGCGCCGCCTGATCCAGTCGGCCGGCTACCGGGTGCGCGTGGCCTCCAACGGACAGCGCGCGCTGAACCTGATCCGCGAGCGGCTCCCGCAGCTGATCGTGTCGGACATCGTCATGCCGGAAATGAACGGCTACGACCTGTGCCGCGCGCTGAAGGCCGAACCGTCGCTGGCGGCCATTCCCGTCATCCTGGTGACGGCGCTCAACGACGCCCAGGACATCATCCGCGGCATCGAAAGCGGCGCCGACAACTTCATCCGCAAGCCCTACTCGGAAGACTACCTGCTGAACCGCATCGGCCAGGTGCTGCAGAACCAGCGCCTGCGCCAGGACGCGGGACCCGAGGCCGGCATCGGCGTCTACCTCGGCGAGCAGAAGCACTTCATCACCGCCAGCCGCCAGCAGATGCTCGACCTGCTGATCTCCACCTACGAGCAGGCGGTGCAGGTCAACGCCGAGCTGCAGGCGCGCGAACGCCAGGTGGTCGAACTGAATATCCGGCTGTCGCATCATGCGGCCGAACTGGAAGAGCAGAACCGCGAGATCGCCAAGAAGAACCTGGAGCTGGCCGAGGCGAGCCGCATGAAGTCGGCGTTCATCGCCAACATGTCGCACGAGCTGCGCACGCCGCTCAACGCGATCATCGGCTTTACCGGCACGCTGCTGATGAAGCTTCCCGGGCCGCTGACGGTGGACCAGGACCAGCAGCTGACGACGATCCGCACCAGCGCGCGCCACCTGCTGTCGCTGATCAACGACCTGCTCGACATGGCCAAGATCGAGGCGGGCAAAGTCACGCTGTCGCTCGCGCCCGTGCAGTGCCAGTCGCTGCTGGCAGAAACGCTCGAGTCGCTGCGGCCGCTGGCGGCGCAAAAGGGGCTGGCGCTGACGATGGAGATGGCGGCCGAGCCGGTCGTCATCAACTCGGACCGCCGCGCGCTGACGCAGATCGTCATCAACCTGGTCAACAACGCCATTAAATTTACCGATCAGGGAGCGGTGCGGGTGACGCTGGGCCAGCGCGTGATCGACGGCGCGACGGTGACGGAATTTAGCGTGGCCGACAGCGGCGCCGGCATCCGAGCGGAGGACCAGTCGAAGTTGTTCGAGGCGTTTTCGCAGCTCGACTCGACATCGACCCGCAACGCCGAGGGCGCCGGACTGGGGCTCTACCTGTGCCGCAACCTGGCAGGCCTGATGGGCGGCAGCCTGGTGTTTTCGAGCGAATACGGCGCCGGCAGCACGTTCACGCTGAGGCTGCCCGCGGCGTCCAGATAGCAGCGGGCACTGCTGCCACGTCAGTGAAACCCGACTTGGTGTTGCGTCTCGTACTGCTCCCAGAAATGGGGTCCCCGCGTGCGCGAGGACGACGTCAAGTACTTTACCTTCTGCAACTGCAGAGTGCGACGCAGTACTGATCGCCGGAATCCACATGCGTTAAGCTCAACGGAATCGACCATGGGTGCATTGTGGGATGGAAGGGGTGCAAAAATATGGTTTTGCGACGCGGAGAGTGTTTCAGCGAAGCTTCCTTGCAACTTCGATATTCGGCTCAAATTCACCTAGCTGATTCAAGACTGCCTCATCCTCAGCGTACTTGCGCTTAAGCTGCGCGAGGGTCCTGTCGGTTCCGCTGCACCACTTCTGTATCATCCGGTTGAGCTCCTTCATCTTTATCTTGTCGCCCGGCGATGGGATCTCTCCGCGAAAATGATCACAACTCTCTCGCTTGGCGATGAACCTCGCGACGTCATTCGGCAATTCCGTTCTTGCAACAACTGGCTCCACGAGGCACATGAAGCAGAGACTGAGCGCCATTTTTCCTATCATATTAGGCTCCGTTATCAGACCAGTGAGGATCGTCGCGGCCGGAGCGATTAAATTTGATGACACCGTAACTTTCACCGACCCGCGCCAACTGTGGATTTACGCCTGTACGTGGCGTTGTCGAAACTTCTACGGTCACGCCATATGAATTTTGAATTGAAAGGGTCTGGTCCCAAAGGATGGCCATATCGATTGCGCAGCCCTTCGTGTGTCGTGAGTTCAACGCCGGTGCAGCACCTAGTTTCAGCATATCGAATCCGCAGACCATGTCTCTGGCCGCCTCGATCGATTTGTGCCTCGAGTATTTTCCATCGGGACCTTCATGCGTCCAAACGATGTTCACACCGTTCATAGGCGGTACCGTCAATGGGTCCGCGTTCTGTCTAACGATGCGCCACGCCCAGTGCATTAGATAGGCCCTCTTAGGATCGCGCAGAGTCGCCGCAATCGTTACAGTGGCGCCCGCCGCTCGGAGCGCGGAAATGAACGCCTCGACGCCAGCTCTGAACGGCATAGACAAATCCCCTGTGTCCACGCTTGTCGGAGACCGTTTAACCCATTGCCGACCGCTTGGGTCCGCTAGTGCGTCGCGAGTTTTAGACGGGAGTAAACAATCTTCTGGAGTGTACATCGCAGTTTCCGCGTTTAGTTTGAA
This sequence comes from Massilia sp. TWR1-2-2, assembly GCF_049897565.1. Taxonomy (NCBI): domain Bacteria; kingdom Pseudomonadati; phylum Pseudomonadota; class Betaproteobacteria; order Burkholderiales; family Oxalobacteraceae; genus Massilia; species Massilia sp. TWR1-2-2. The sequence continues at coordinate 116,279 of NZ_JAFCWM010000005.1, forward strand.
CGTTCTGACGGTGAAACCATTGCCGTCGTCAAGCTGCGTTGAAGGCGGCCCGTAGAGGCCGGCTTCCATTAAAGCTGGAAATGATGTCTTTGGTTTGAAGCGAGTCATGCTTACGACCTGAAGACCATGGTTTTTTTGCACGCGCCGACATACCTGAGGTCGACATCTATGCAAAAAAACATGGTTTTTCGAGGGTCATGCTCGCGTATGAAGCCGGCGACGCAACGGTATGCTCTCAGCGTTTTGAACACTGCTGTATGTCCTTGAACTCGACAGACGCCGCCTTTAGCACTCCTGTCAACTTCCGGCAATAGCGCCAATGCCAAGCGCGCCGGCAGCAAAAAAAAGCCCGCGACCTTGCGGTGGCGGGCGGCAATCCAATTTTGCTGGAAAATTGGAGGAGACAGCTTCAATATAGTCCGTTTTATGGTGCGGTGCAATACCGTAAAACTACTAGGCTAGCTCCTTACAATCTGGAAACCCGCGCTGCGCTGCGGCATGGCCGGGAAGATTTGCGCCAGCTGGCGGTCGGACAGGCGCAAATGGCGCTCGGCCACCTGCGCCAGGACCGAGCGGAAGTCGGTCGTCACCGGCAGGTCGCGCCCCTCGTTGAGCGCGCTGTCGGCCACGCCTTGCCAGTCGCCGTACACCTTGCCGCCTGCCACCGCGCCGCCCATCACCCACATCACGTTGCCGTGGCCGTGGTCGGTGCCGCCGTTGCCGTTTTCGCGCGCGGTGCGGCCGAATTCGGACATGACGATCACGGTGGTGTCCTCGAACATCGGGCCGAGGCGCTCGGCCAGCACTGCCAGGCCCTGTCCCAGCGGCGCGAGACGGTTGGCCAGCTGGCCGCGGCCGGCGCCCTGGTTGGCGTGGGTGTCCCAGCCGCCCAGCGCGACGAACGCCAGCTGCAGCTTGGGGTTGTTGCGCATCAGCGTGGCCAGGCGTGCGGCGTCGTCCGGAAAGCCGTTCGGCAGCGGCGCGCCGCCATCGGCCATGTTCATTTCGCCGTTCATCGACGCATCCATCACTTCCTTGTGCGCGTCCTTGCCGTCCTTGTAGGCGCGGCCGAAGCGCTCATGGCCGGCGTACAGCTGGTCGAACGCGGCGCCGATTGCCGGCCGGTCGAGGATAGTGGCACGCGTCGCGGCGGCGCCGTTGGGCAGGTTGATCGCTGCCGAGGGGCCCGACAGGATGCGCGGCATCACCGGACCGATCGACAGTGCGCGGCTCGGCGTCGACACGCCCGGCAGCGTTGCCACCAGCCGGTTCATCCAGCCGTCCGGCGTGTTCTTCCTGCCCGGCGTGGCCGACTCCATGTAGTCCTGCGCATCGAAGTGCGAGCGGGTGCTGTCGGGCGAGCCGCTGGCGTGGACGAAGGCGAGCTTCTTCTGCTGCCACAGAGGCTGCAGCATGGCCAGCGCTGGATGCAGGCCGAAGTAGCCGTCCAGGTCCAGCGCGCCACCTTCCACACCGGGCGCCGACAAGCCGATCGTCGGGCGCAGGCGCAGGTAATTTTCGTCGCCGACCGGCGCGACCACGTTGAGGCCATCGACCGCGCCGCGCAGCATCACCACCACCAGCTTTTGCTTGGTCGGGTTGGCGCTGGTTGCAGCCCACGCACTTTGGCCGACCGGCACCACCATGCTGGCGCCGAGCGCCATCGAATTGAGGAAGTCTCTGCGTTTCATTGTTGTTCTCCGCGTGTTAGCGTTGCATGAAGTCCGGACTGCCGAGCAGCATGGCCGCGCGCAGCGGCGCGGCGCTGGAGGCAACCGTCGCCAGCGTGCGGCTGGAAATGGCGCCGCCAAGCGTCGCCTGCAGCTGCAGCGGGTCGAGCGCCGGCGCGGCTGCAAACTGCGCGACGACGGGCGCCGGCGACGCCGCCATGATGGCGCCATCCATTGCGCCGCTCATCGCACTGTCCTTCGAGCCGTTCATCTGGCGCAGCGGGACCGGCGTCTTCGGCCGGCTGGCCAGCGGCAGGCGGCCGCCGGCCAGCGCGGTGGCGAACGTGATGCGGCGCGACAGCGCATCCGGATTGAGCCAGGCGTCCTGGGTGTTCTTGTAGCCGTCCGGGGTCTGGCAGCCGTACAGCGGCATGCCGAGCTGGCCCATCGTCGCCACCAGCGGGGCGATGTTGACCACCGGCGCGGCGCTGGCGCGCGCCGCCGATATCACGAACTGGTAAGGCGTCTTGAACTTGGCGCCTTGCGCCGCCGGCGCCATGAATTCGGCGCTGGCGAACAGCGTGCGCAGCACCGAGCGGATGTCGCCCTTCGAATCGAGGAAGGTCTTCGCCATGCGCTCGACCAGCACCGGCGGCGGGTTATCCTGCACGAAGTACTGCGCCAGCTTGAAGCTGACGTTGCGCGCGGTCGCCGGGTGCGCCGCCAGCACGTCGAGCGCCATCTCGCCTTCGAGCTGGCCCTGCTGCGCCACTTCGCGGCCGAGCCACAGCTTGACGCCCTGGTCGTGGCGCTTGTCGTCGAAGCGGAAGGTCTGGTTGTCGCGCATCAGCGCGCGCTGATCGTAGGTCCAGCCGGTCAGCATGCGCGCCAGCTCGGTGACGTCCTTCTGGGTGTAGCCGCCGTCGACACCGAGCGTGTGCAGTTCCATCAGCTCGCGCGCATAGTTTTCGTTCAGGCCGCGCGCCTTGGCGGCGGGGCCGCGCCGCGGGCCGGGCGTGTAGCCGGCCGCGGTGGAAAGGTAGTTGTCGAGGTAGTACAGCATCGCCGGATGCTTCGCCGTGGCGCCCAGCATCGCGCGGAAGGAGCCCATCACGTGCGGCCGAATGGCGTCGCGTTCGTAGCTGGCCACCAGCGCGCGGTCGACGCCCTTGCCTTCAAAGACATTGAAGTGGTTGTACCAGAAGTCGACCATCACTTCCTCGAGCTGGCGCGGGCTGTCGACGGCGCGCAGCACACGCGCCTGCGCAGTTTGCAGCGCTATTGCGCCCAGGCCGGCGCGGCGGCGCTGCTTGGCGCCCTCCTCCTCGTCGCGCACTTCCTTGCGAAGTTCGGTAAGCTCGGCGACGACTTCGCCGGCACTGCGGTTGATGCTGTCGAGCGAGGCCAGACGCTCGTTGAGCGCGGCCGGATACGGCAGCGCGGCCGGCTCGAGCTGGCTGTCGATGTAGCGCTGCACGCCCATTTGCGTGACGCGGTCGATGTCACCGGGCTTCGGTCCGAAGGCGAGGCGGTTCAGCACGTGCACCGCCTGCTGCTCGGTTGCCGCGGGCGCGGCGCGTGCCGGCAGGACGGCAAACAGCATTGCACCGACAAGGACGATCGATAGTTGTTGTTTTTTCATAGTCTGCCTTTTCGAACGGGCCTGGCCGGCAATCCCGGCGTTTGTTATTTATATCCCAATTGACACCCAAGTCAAAGCTTGCCATGTTTCAACTGTAAGTAAATGTAACCTTATTTACCGAAACCCTGCGATTTGAACAGGCAGGTCATAAAAATATGGTGTAATTCGCCCAAGGAATATTCGAGCTGCATCATGTGCGGTGGCCGTCTGAATTGCATGGCAAATATCCCACGCCCGACGTGAATCACCGATTACCCCGTTCCGGCTGGCGCCCAGCGCCGCCGCGGGACGGCGCGCCTGACCGCCACAGCGACGACTCAAAACATCACTGCCACGAAAGAAGAACGCATGAAGATAGTCCAGACCCTGATCGCGGCTGCCGCGCCGCTTGCGCTGTGCGCCTGCGCGCTGTCGCCACCGCCGCAAAAGGTCGCCGCGCCGGTGCCGCCGCAATGGTTCGCCTCGCCCGCGCACAACGGCAGCCTGACCGACCTGGCCAGCTGGTGGCAGCGCCAGGGCGATCCGCTGCTGGTGCAGCTGATCGATGCGGCGCAGGGCGCCAGCCCGACCGTGTCGACGGCGCGCGCGCGCATTGCGCAGTCGCGCGCCGAGCGCGTGGCGGCCGGCGCGGCCCTGCTGCCGTCGGTGGACGCCGGTGCCAGCATCATCCGCAGCAACCAGCAGAGCGCCCTGCCGATGGGTACCACCAGCCAGGCCGCGTTCCAGGCGGCGTGGGAAATCGACCTGTTCGGCGGCCGCCGCGCCGAGCGGCGCGCCGCCGACGAGCGACTCGCCGGCGCGCAGGCCGGCTGGCACGAGGCGCGCGTTTCGGTAGCCGCCGAGGTGGCCAACCAGTACTACGCGCTGCGCGCCTGCAGCATGCTGCTGGCGGTGGCCGACCAGGACGCCGTCTCGCGCGCCGATACCGCGCGTCTGACCCAGCTGACCACCGACGCCGGCTTCCAGTCGCCGGCCAACGCCGCGCTGGCGCGCGCCAGCGCGGCCGAAGGCAAGGCCCGCGCCACCTTGCAGCGCGCGCTGTGCGACCTCGACGTCAAGGCGCTGGTGGCGCTGACGGCGCTGCCGGAACCGGAACTGCGCCAGCAACTGGCGAAAGTGGTGCCAACGCCGGCGGCGCCGATCGAGATCAGCGCGCTGCCGGCCGACACGCTGGCGCAGCGTCCCGACGTGTTCAACGCCGAACGCGAAGTGGCCGCGGCCAGCTTTGACGTCGGCAGCGCCCAGTCGCAGCGCTATCCGCGCCTGACCTTGCAAGGATCGGTCGGCGCCGGCAACCTGCGCAGCGGCGGCGTGAACACGACGATCGACACCTGGAGCATCGGCCCGCTGGCGCTGACGGTACCGGTGTTCGACGCCGGCGCGCGCGCCGCCAACGTCGACGCGGCCAGTGCGCGCTACGACAATGCCGTCGTCACCTATCGCGCCGTGGCGCGCCAGGCCGTGCGCGAGGTGGAGGATGCGCTGGTCAACCTGCACAGCACCGAACGCCGCAGCGGCGACGCCCAGGTAGCGCTGGAAGGCTACCGCTATTCGTTCCGCGCGACCGAAGACCTGTACAAGAACGGCCTGGCCAGCCTGCTGCAGCTCGAAGACGCGCGCCGCACCTACCTGGCAGCCGAAATCGCGCTGGTGAACCTGCAGCGCGAACGCAACGCTGCCTGGATCGCGCTGTACCGCGCCGCCGGCGGCGGCTGGAACGCCGCCGCTGCAAACTAGGAACCCGATACCAACATGATGCGCCTCGAACCCGGAAACAATGCCATGAAAAACCTGTTACTCAACCCTGCATCGGCCCTCATCCTTGGCGTGGTTGCCGCCTGCGCCGCCGCCACGCTGCTGGTGTCGACAAGCTCGATCGCGGCCGACGACAAGAAGCCCGGCGCGGCCAAGCCGGCGCTGACCGTGACCACCGTGCGCGCGTCGCCGGCGCGTCTGCCGATCAAGCTTGCCGCCAACGGCAACGTGGTGGCCTGGCAGGAAGCGATCATCGGCAGCGAAACCGGGGGCTTTCGCCTGACCGAAGTGCGCGTCAACGTCGGCGACGTCGTCAAGAAGGGCCAGGTGCTGGCCGTGTTCTCCGCCGACAGCGTCAACGCCGATGTGGCGCAGGCGCGCGCTGCGCTGCAGGAGACACGCGCGAATGCGGCCGAAGCGGCGGCCAACGCGGCGCGCGCGCGCACGCTGCAGTCGTCGGGCGCGCTCAGCGCCCAGCAGATCAGCCAGTACATGACAGCCGAGCAAACCGCCAACGCCCGCATCGCCGCCTCGCAGGCGACGCTGTCGTCGCAGCAGCTGCGCCTGAAGTACACGCAGGTGGTGGCGCCCGACAGCGGCGTCATTTCGGCGCGCACCGCCACCGTCGGCTCGGTGGTGGGCGTCGGCACCGAATTGTTCCGCATGATCCGCCAGGGCCGGCTCGAGTGGCGCGCCGAAGTGACGGCGTCGGAACTGTCGCGCGTCAAGCCAGGCACCAGCGCGCTGGTGAAGGCGGCCAACGGCTCGGAGCTGACCGGGCGCGTGCGCATGATCGCGCCGACCATCGATCCGCAGACCCGTTCCGCACTGGTGTATGTCGACCTGCCGCCGATGCCGGGCGCGAGCGCGCCGTTCAAGGCCGGCATGTTCGCCAGCGGCCAGTTCGAACTGGGCACGTCGGAAGCGATGACGGTGCCGCAGCAGTCGGTGGTGGTGCGCGACGGCTTCAGCTACGTGTTCCGCCTCAATGCCGACCAGCGCGTCAGCCAGCTCAAGGTGCAGACCGGGCGCCGCCTGGCCGACCGCATCGAAGTGGTCAGCGGCCTGACGCCGGAGACGCTGGTGGTGGTCGGCGGCGCCGGCTTCCTCAACGACGGCGACCTGGTACGCAACGTGCCGGCAGCAGCAACGGCTCCGGTCCCCGCCGTCGCCGCGAAATAAGGACTGGCCATGAATTTTTCCGCACTATCGATCAAGAACCCGGTACCGGCGATCATGCTGTTCATTCTGCTGTCGCTGGCAGGACTGCTCGCCTACAAGGCCAACAAGGTGCAGGACTTCCCCGACATCGAGCTGCCGATCGTCACCGTCACCGCGGTGCTCGACGGCGCCGCGCCGGCGCAGCTGGAAACCGAGGTGGCGCGCAAGATCGAGGATTCGGTCGCCACTTTGCAAGGCGTCAAAAACATCTACTCGAAAGTGCTCGACGGCGTGGCCACGGTCACCGTCGAATTCATCCTTGAGAAGAACATCGCCGAAGGCGTCAACGACGTGCGCGACGCGGTGGCGCGCGTCAAGGCTGACTTGCCGGCCGAGATGCGCGACCCGACCGTCACCAAGGCGTCCACCGCCGGCCGCGTGGTGATGACGTTCGTCGCGCAGGCGGCCGCCGGGCGCGGCGACGCCGGGCTGGACGACCAGGAGGTGAGCTGGTTCGTCGACAATACGGTGGCCAAGCGGCTGCTCAGCGTTCCGGGCGTGGGCGCGCTCAAGCGGGTCGGCGGCGTGACGCGCGAGGTGCGGGTCGAACTCGACGACGCGCGCATGGCAGCCCTGCAGGTGGCCGCGGTCGACGTCTCGCGCCAGCTGCGCAATGTCCAGCGCGAAGCGCCCGGCGGGCGCGGCGACGTCAGCGGCGCCGAGCAGTCGGTGCGCACGATCGCCACCGTCAAGAGCGCGGCCGAACTGGCCGCGCTCGACATTCCGCTGGCCGACGGGCGCCGCGTGCGCCTCGACCAGGTCGCCAAGGTCACCGATACGGTGTCCGAGCCGCGCTCGTTCGCCGAACACAATGGCAAGCGGGTGGTCGGCTTTGAAGTGTTCCGCACCAAGGGCGCCAGCGAAGTCGAAGTGGCGGCCGGCGCGCGCGAAGCGGTGGCGCTGCTGCAGGCCGAGCATGCCAACGTCGTGCTCAAGGAGGTGATCGACAACGCCAAGCCGGTCGAAGAGAATTTCGTCGGCTCGATGGAGCTGCTGTATGAAGGAGCGCTGCTGGCCATCCTGGTGGTGTGGTGGTTCCTGCGCGACTGGCGCGCCACGCTGGTGGCGGCGGCCGCGCTGCCGCTGTCGGTGATCCCGGCCTTCCTCGGCCAGTACCTGTTCGGCTACACGCTCAATACCGTCACCTTGCTGTCGCTGGCGCTGGTGGTCGGGGTGCTGGTGGACGATGCGATCGTCGAGATCGAGAACATCTCGCGCCACCTGCGGATGGGCAAGACGCCGATGCAGGCGGCGCTGGAAGCGGCCGACGAAATCGGCATGGCGGTGATCGCCACGACGTTCGCGCTGGTGGCGGTGTTTTTGCCGACGGCGTTCATGGGCGGCATCCCGGGCCTGTTCTTCAAGCAGTTCGGCTGGACCGCGGTGCTGGCGATCCTCGCCTCGCTGGTGGTGGCGCGATTGCTCACGCCAATGATGGCGGCCTACATCATGAAGCCGACCGCGCACCGCGAGCAACAGGACGGCTGGATCATGCAGCGCTACATGCGCGCCATGAAGTGGTGCCTGAACCACCGCGTCATCACGGCGATTGCTTCCGGCCTGTTCTTCATCGGCTCGATTGCGCTGGTGCCGCTGCTGCCGACCGGCTTCGTGCCGCCGGCCGACCGCGGCCAGACCCAGATCAACCTCGAACTTCCGCCCGGCTCCACGCTGGCCGAAACGCGGGTGGTGGCCGAGCAGGCGCGCCTGGCGGCGATGCAGGTCAAGGGAATCACCGGCGTCTTCAGCTCGATCGGCGGCGGCTCCAGCGGCGATGCGTTCGCCCCGGGCGCGGCGGCCGAGGCGCGGCGCGCGGTGCTGACTTTGACCACCCTGCACCGCACCGACCGCAAGGAATCGATGGACGCACTGGAGCGCCAGATCCGCGCCAGGCTCGACCAGATCCCGGGCGCGCGCTTTAACGTCGGTCCGCCCGACACCGGCGTGAAGATGCAGCTGGTGCTGCGCAGCGAAGACCCGGTCGCGCTGACCGCATCGGCCCAGCAGGTCGAGCGCGAGCTGCGCACGCTGAAGGGCGTCGGCAACGTCAGCTCGAGCGCTTCGCTGGTGCGTCCCGAAATCATCGTGCGGCCAAATTTCGCCAGGGCCGCGGACCTGGGCGTGACGGCGTCGGCGATCGGCGAGACGGTGCGCGTGGCAACCGCCGGCGACTACGACACCGCGCTGACCAAGCTCAATCTGTCGGAGCGCCAGGTGCCGATCCGCGTCAAGCTGCCCGACGCGGTGCGCGCCGACCTGGCCGCCATCGGCCGCCTGACGGTGCCCGGCAAAAACGGCCCGGTCATGCTGGCCAACGTCGCCAATATCACGATGGAAAGCGGGCCGGCGCAGATCGACCGGCTCAATCGCAGCCGCAACGTCACGCTCGAGGTGGAACTGTCGGGGCGCTCGCTGGGCGAAGTCAACGCCGAGGCGCGCGCGCTGCCGGCGATGGCCAACCTGCCGGCGTCGGTGAAGATCGCCGAACTGGGCGACGCCCAGGAGATGGCGGCGCTGTTTGCCAGCTTCGGCATCGCGATGCTGATCGGCGTGCTGTGCATCTACGGCGTGCTGGTGCTGCTGTTCAAGGACTTCATGCAGCCGATTACGATCCTGGCCGCGCTGCCGCTGTCGATCGGCGGCGCCTTCGTGGCGCTGTTGATCACCGGGCAGGCGCTGTCGATGCCGTCGATGATCGGCCTGATCATGCTGATGGGGATCGTGACGAAGAACTCGATCCTGCTGGTCGACTACGCGATCCTGGCGCGCCAGGAGGGCATGAACCGGTTCGACGCGCTGGTAGACGCCTGCCACAAGCGCAGCCGGCCGATCATCATGACCACCATCGCGATGGGCGCCGGCATGATGCCGCTGGCGCTGGGCTGGGGCGCCGACCCGAGTTTCCGCTCGCCGATGGCGATTGCGGTCATCGGCGGGCTGATCACGTCGACCTTGCTGAGCCTCCTGGTGGTGCCGGCCGTGTTCACCGTCGTCGACGACTTCGAACATTTCCTCGGCCGCACGGTGCGCCGCATGCGCGGCAATCCGCCGGTGGTCACCAAGCCGGAACCGGTGCCGGACCTGAGGAAATAAGCAGTCCTTCAATACAGCGCGGCGCCAGCATGACCGGCGCCGCGCGTTCCAGCGCCGGCATCAGTCCTTTTCTGGACGATCCCTGTCGCGCTTTTCTCCCCTCTTCTCATTGCCGCGGCCATTCTGGCCGGCCTGCTGCTGAGCCGGTTCGGCACGCGGCTGTTCCTGCTTTGGCGGCTCCGGCGGACGCGGGGCGGCCGGCGCCGCAACGGGCGGTGCGGGCGGAGGCGCAGCCGCGGCTGGCGCCTGCCGCTCCTGGCGCTGCTGTTCGCGCGCCTGCCGGATTTCATCGCGCCGTGTGGCCCTGTCGTTCGGCGCAACCGGTGCTGCGGCGGGCGGCGGCGCCGGTGGCGCCGGAGTCGGTGCGTTCGCCAGCGGCGGCGGCGCAGGCGGACGCGCGTCGCGCCGCTCTTCACGGCGGTTGCCGCGATCGTTTGCCGGAGCCGGCGCGATTGCCGGTGCAGCAGCGACAGCGGGCGTAGCCGGCGTAGGGGCACGCGCCAGTGGTGGCGCTGGCGTTGGCGGCGAAGGTGGGCGCGCATCGCGTGCTTCGCGTGCCTCGCGACGGTCCTCGCGCCGGCCGTCACGCTCGTTTGGCTGGGCCGGCGGCGTTGCCGCTTCAGCCGGAACGGCAGGCGTGGCCGGCATTGCAGGCGTTACCGGCGTCGGCGCGCGCGCCAGCGGCGGCGGCGAAGGCGGACGCGCATCGCGTGCATCGCGTTCCTGGCGTGTCTCGCGCCTTTCCTCGCGACGGCCACCGCGTTCATCAGGCCGAGCCGGCGGCGTTACCGCGGCGGCAGGGACCGCGGGCGAGACCTGAGGCGCGCGCGCCAGCGGCGGCGGCGAAGGCGGACGCGCATCGCGGCCGTTGCGGTCGACGCGATCATCGCGGCCAATGCGACCATCCGGGCCGTCGCGGCCGTCGCGGCCAGTGCGGTCATCGCGGCCGTCGCGGCCGTCGCGGCCATCGCGACCAGTGCGGTCATCGCGGGCCTCGCGCCTGTCCTCGCGCCGCGCGGCACGGTCGCTAGGCGCGTCCGGGGCCGTGGCGAGCGGCGGCGGCACCGGAGTCGGCGCACGCCGCAACGCAGGCGGTGGCGGCGCCGCGCTGGCCTGCGCCTGCCGTGCGATCAGCGTTTGCGGCGGCGGGCGACCAGCTTCGCCGCGGCCGCGCGCTCCTCGTTCCGGCGCTGCCGGCCCCATATTGGCGATCGCCGCGCCGGCCAGCGCCGCTGCAGGCAGCGCGATGGCCGCACGCGATACCGGCTGCTCGCGCAGGAATGCGGTCTGCGGCACGGCCGTCACTGCGCCGCCGACGCGGCGGTTGGCGTAGTCGACGCGCTGGCCGTCGCGCGGCACCTGGTTGCGCGCGAATGTGGTGTTGGTGATGTTGATGTTGGTGACATAGCGTGGGCTTGCGCGATACGACGGCCGGTATGCTTCGCGCGGCGCCAGTGGGAACCAGGCGACCGGGCGCTCGCGCTGCGAATATGCGCCACCAATGCTGATGAAGGCGACCAGCGCCGGCGCGTACACCGGCGTTGCCGCGCGCGGGCCGGGCACCCAGCCCCACCCTTGCGGAAAGCGCGCCCAGCGCCCGTAGTGCGACACCGCGAAGCCCCACGGCGCTCTATCGACCCAGGTCCAGCCCCAGGGCTGCACGTAAGACCAGTGGCCGTCGCGGTACGGCGCCCAGTCGCGGCCGACGTTCGACGGCATCCACACGTTGCCGTAAGTGGGCACGCTGCGCCAGGTGCCCTGCTCGTCGAGGTCTTCGTAGCCGACCAGGTTCGGCGAGACGTAGCGCGCCGCGCGCGACTGCTCGAGGCGGCGATCGCGCGAGGTCGCCCAGCGGTCGAATTCGTCGACGTCGGCGCGCGCGTACTGCGCGCCGCGCAGGTCGGAGCCGTCGAAGCGGTAGGCCTGGCCGCCGGCGAGGCGGTGTGCATTGCCGTCGCCGAAGACGTCGGCCTGGCCGCGCCGCACCGCCACCATGGTGGCGTTACCGGCCGGGTCTACTTCGATGCGGTACTCGCCCGGCTGCCGGATGGCCAGCGCCAGGTGTGGCGTATCGATCTCGACGACTTCGTTGGCGCGCAGCGAGCGGACCCGCACGTTGATGCGGCCCTGCGCCATCTGCAGGCGTGTCATCCGGTCGTCCAGTTGCGCCAGCGTCACCAGCGTGCCGCCGCCCATGCGCAGCGCGGCGCCGCCGATCTGCACCTCGTCGCGCGCACCGTTTTCCACCCACAGGCGGTCGCCCGGGATCAAGGTCGTGTTCAGGGCAGCGTTTTCCCAGTCGTCTTCGCCGGCCGGCGCAAAGCTGACCGGTCCGCTGATGTACGCCAGGCGAGCGATACGGCCAGGCGGATCGGCCAGCGCCGGAACACCGGCAGCGAGCAGGACGGCGCCGATGCCGGCAAAGGCGATGCGCTTGAAGGTCGGAATATTTTTCATATTGCCTCGCGTGAAAGTTGGTCGGCAGGAACGCAACGTCATGGTGCGGCTAGCTTCGGAAATTTTCGGTTCGACAGCGAACGCTGCCATGTCTTCCATTTAACGTTTAAAACGGCCAGGCGCGTACTGCATCTCGTTATAAAATGTAACTCGAAAAATTATTCTTTCAGTCAACTAAGCTTACCTTCAGGAGCCATCCATGCCGCTTTCGCGAACACTGCTGACAAGCGCCTTGCTGTGCGTGGCGCTTGGCGCCAGCGCCCAGCAGTTTCGAAACGGACGCGACGCCGGTGAACCGGGGCGCTTCGACCATTACGCGGTGGCGCTGAGCTGGTCGCCGTCGTACTGCGCCACGCACGACGATGCCAACCAGTGCTCGACCGGGCGGCAACTGGGTTTCGTGCTGCACGGCCTGTGGCCGCAATACGAAAAAGGGTATCCGCAGCAATGCTCGACGGAGCGGCTGCCGGAGCGCGACAAGCAGAAATATGCACCTCTATATCCGTCGCCGAAAATGATCGGGCACCAGTGGAGCAAGCACGGCACCTGTTCCGGCCTGAATCCGGCCGCTTACTTCGAGCTGTCGGAAAAGCTGCAAAAGCAGCTGGCGATTCCGGCGCCCTACCAGCGTCCGGCGCTGCCGGTGCGCGCCAGCTACGGCGAGTTCGTGCAGGCGTTTCGCGCCGCCAATCCGCGCCTGGCAGACAACGCCGTGCTGCCCTTCTGCGCCGACGGCGGCAGGTTCCTGCGTGAGATCCACGTCTGCTACGACAAGCGCGGCGCCTCGGCCAGCTGCAGCGACGGCGAAATCCGCCGCTCGATGAACACCTGCCGCAAGCCGACGTTCGTCATGCAAAGCGTGCGCTGAGGTAATCGCCCGGTCAGTCGCCTGCGCCGTGGTCGCCGCCCTGTGCATGGCCGGCATGGCGCGCAGTCAGTTCACCGTGCATTCGCGCTGAACTGACTGCGCTGATGGCGTCAGGTCCGACTGCGCTCGACACGCCAGGTCAGCATCAACGCCGGCACGCCGCTCGGTACGGCCGACCTGTCCAAGCAGCAGGGCTCTGACCCGGTTTACCTGTTGGGTCAGACCCCTGCTGAACGATCGGAGCGATCATCAGACCGTCTTCACTGCTGCGCATCGAACGGCGCGATGCGCTGATCGCCGAGCTGTCGGTACGCGGCCTGGGTAACTTCACGGTCGCCGCCTTTCTCGACTGTTCGGCGTCGTCGGCGCGAAATTACCTGCGCGAGCTGCGCGATGCCGGCGTTGTCGTGCCAATCCGGATGGCCCGGGCAGGAACAGAAAGCGGTCCTGCTGCGGGCGCTGGACGGCCAAGCCCTTAGAACTCTTCCCACTCGTCGGCCTTGACGGTGGCGGCCACGCTCGCTTTCGCCGGGGCGATGCGCGCCGGCGCGGCAGCCTTGGCCGGACGCGGCGGCGTGCTGACGGCGCGGCTGGCCGGCGGCGGCGCGATGCGCGCGGCGGTCATCTTCGCATTGTCGAGCTGGAACACGCTGACGACCAGCGCCAGCTTGGTCGCCTGCTCCTGCATCGCTTCCGATGCCGCCGACGCCTCTTCCACCAGCGCTGCATTCTGCTGGGTGACCTGGTCCATCTGGGCAATGGCCATGTTGATCTGGTCGATGCCGGACGTCTGCTCCTGGCTGGCCGAGGTGATCTCGCCCATGATGTCGGTCACGCGGCGCACGCTGTCGACGATGTCGGTCATGGTGGTGCCGGCTTCGTTGACGAGCTTGCTGCCGGCATCGACGCGCTCTACCGAGTTGCCGATCAGCGTCTTGATTTCCTTGGCGGCGGCCGCCGAGCGCTGGGCCAGGCTGCGCACTTCGGTGGCGACCACGGCGAAACCGCGGCCCTGTTCGCCGGCGCGGGCCGCTTCGACCGCCGCATTCAGCGCCAGGATGTTGGTCTGGAACGCGATGCCGTCGATCACCGAGATGATGTCGACGATCTTGCGCGCCGAATCGTTGATCTCGTCCATCGTCGACACCACCTGGCCGATCACCTGGCCGCCCTTCGACGCCACTGCCGATGCCGATTCGGCCAGCACGTTGGCCTGGCGCGCGTTGTCGGCATTTTGCTTGACGGTAGAGGTCAGTTCTTCCATCGACGAGGCGGTCTCTTCAAGCGAACTGGCCTGCTCCTCGGTACGGCTCGACAGGTCCTGGTTGCCAGCGGCGATCTGGCCTGACGCGGTGGCGATCATGTCGGTGCCGCTGCGCACTTCGGACACGATGGAGACCAGGCCTTCGTTCATCTTGCGCAGCGCGGCGAGCAACTGGCCGATTTCGTCGTTCGAGTCGATGCGGATCTCTTCGGTCAGATTGCCGGCGGCAACGCTATTGGCCACCCGCAGTGCTTCGCCCAGCGAGCGGGTAATGCCGCTGATGAGGAAATAACCAATCGACAGGCCGGCCAGCAGGCTGACGGCGATCAGGCCGATCGAGACGATCTTGGCCGTCTCGTAACGCGCAACCGCGGCGACGTACTCGCTCTTGCCGACATCGAGCTGCAACTTGATCAGCGCCTGCATGCTCGTCCGCACCGGCGGAAACGTGGTCAGCATGGCGCCATGGATCAGTGCTACCGCGGCGGGCACGTCTTTGGCACGCAGCGCCGCGATGGTCGGCTTGACACCCTCTTCCAGGTTTTTCTTGCGCGTTTCGGCGAATGCCGATGCCAGCACCTTCTCCTCGGGCGTCTGGAATGTTGCCATGTACTGGTCCCAGACAGCGGCGACGGCCTTCGAACGCTGTTCGACATCGTCGATCGCCGCGGCGAACTTCTCCGGGTCGCCACTGACGGTGCGCGCCAGCACGGTCTGGTTCTGCTGAACCAGTGTGAGCGTCTCGCCGAGCTGGCCGACCGCTACCAGGCGATCGGAGTACACCGTTTCGAGCGCATCGTTGGTTTGCGCCAGCCCGCGCAGGCCAAGCAGGCCGATCGATAGCGAAATGAGGCATAACAGGCCGATGACGAACGTAAGCCGGATTTTGATGGTGAGGTTCTTGAACATGGTGGAATTCTCAATAAATAACGCTGTGCCGCGAATGAGGGGGCAAAAAATGCTGACGCCGGCCAGGCACGGCGGACGATACGGCGGAGAATGGGGGAAGACTGGGCGAACGAATAGTCCGCTTCGAGGGCAATGTTCGGCGACAGCGGTTTTTAGGCTGCGGAACAGGGATGACACGTCATCGCGGGCGGGTAGGCCTTCGATGCTGCCTGAAAATCAGGATACCCATTTATGTATGGAAACAAAATATCCTGTTGGCAACAGTCACATAAATCGTCCTGAAACACGCAAAAGTGTGGTTTTTTTCGGAATGCCACATAACGTGAAGGCAAAAAAACGCCAGCATGGCGCTGGCGTATTTGTGTGGCACGACGACCGGCTTACACCATCGGCGGATCGGTCTCGCGGCCGAATGAACGGTGCCCTGCGAGCGCTTCCTTGAACGCGGCCAGCGCGTTTGGCAGTGTCTCGCTGTGGGTGCCGATCAGCGCCGGATCTTCCGATCCGTCCGGCAAGGTGGCCGGCACGCCGGCTGCCTGCAACAGGCCGGCGCCGGCGCCCACCACCATGATCGGCTTGCAGTGGCGATGCTGCTGGCGCACGAAGTCGAGCGCGTTGGCGTCGCGGCTCAATGCGTTGACGCTATCCTCGCCGTCAGGCACCACCACCGCGTCGTACAGCACCGCCGGGCCGGCTTCGAGCGTGATCTCGATGTCGAGGGCGCCGTTGTCTAGCGTCTTCACCTTGCCGAGCTGGCTGCTGACCACGCGTGGCACCGCACCGTCGGCCAGCAACGACGCGTAAATCGTGCGCACGCTGGCGCCGTCGACGCCGGCGGCGACCAGGATGGCCACCTTGCGCGTCTTGATGCCGGTCTGGCCCGGACGGCTCAGCAGCGACAGCGCCGGCGACGGATCGTACTCCGGCAGCGGCAGGTCGGTTGCCATCGGCAATGCCGGCGGCACTTCCATCCCCAGCCCGTGCGCGACCGCCGCGGCCAGCACCGGGTCGACATTGACCAGGTTCGCCAGCACGCGTTCGCGCACCGCCGGCGTCTGCACGCGGGTCAGCTCGAAGCGGTAAGCGGCGGCAATGTGCGACTGCTCGACCGGCGACTGGCTGTTGTAAAACAGGCGCGCCTGCGAATAGTGATCGGCGAACAGTTCCGGCTTGCCGCGCACCTTGTCTTCGGCCACCGGTTCACGGAAACTGGTGAAGCCGCGCGAACCGACCTGGGCCGGATAGCCGCCGCCGAGCGAGTTCGGCTCGTAGTTGACGCGGCCGCGGTTGATCGCCTGGCGGTGCATGCCGTCGCGCTGGTTGTTCTGCACCTGGACAACCGGTGCATTGATCGGGATTTCATGGAAATTCGGCCCGCCAAGGCGGCTGATCTGCGTGTCCACGTACGAGTGGATGCGCCCCTGCAGCAACGGATCGTTCGAGAAGTCGAGTCCCGGCACGATGTGCGCGGTGCAGAAGGCGACCTGCTCGGTCTCGGCGAAGAAATTGTCCGGATTGCGGTTCAGCACCATCTTGCCGACGGCGACCAGCGGCACCATTTCCTCCGGGATGATCTTGGTCGGGTCGAGCACGTCGAATTCGAATGCGGCGGCCTGCTCTTCGGTGAACACTTGCAGCTGCAGTTCCCACTCAGGAAACGCGCCCGCCTCGATCGCTTCCCACAGGTCGCGGCGATGGAAGTCGGGATCGGCGCCAGTGATCTTGGCGGCCTCGTCCCACACCAGCGAGTGCGTACCCTGCAACGGATTCCAGTGGAACTTGACGAAGCGCGATTCGCCCGCAGCGTTGAGCATGCGGAAGGTGTGGACGCCGAAACCTTGCATCGTGCGGTAGCTGCGCGGAATGGCGCGGTCGGACATCACCCACATCAGCATGTGGGTCGATTCCGGCATCAGCGAGACGAAATCCCAGAACGTGTCGTGCGCGCTGGACGCCTGCGGCATCTGGTGATGCGGCTCAGGCTTGACCGAGTGCACCAGGTCGGGGAACTTCATCGCGTCCTGGATGAAGAACACCGGCATGTTGTTGCCGACCAGGTCCCAGTTGCCTTCGTCGGTATAGAACTTGACGGCAAAGCCGCGCACGTCGCGGACGGTGTCGGCCGAGCCGCGCTCGCCGGCGACGGTGGAAAAACGGGTAAACACCGGCGTGCGTTTGCCCGCCTCGCTAAACAGCGAAGCGCGCGTCAGCTCGCTCATGTCCTTGTAGGCCTCGAAGTAGCCGTGCGCGGCCGAACCGCGCGCATGCACCACGCGCTCGGGAATGCGCTCGTGGTCGAAGTGGGTAATTTTTTCGCGCAGGATGAAGTCTTCCAGCGCGGTCGGGCCGCGCAGGCCGATCTTCAGCGAATGCTGGTTGTCGGCAACCGGCACGCCCTGGTTGGTGGTCAGGCCCTGGCCGGCGCCGTCGACGCGTACGCGGTCGAGCGGTTGGTTGGTCGGGTTGGTGCCGGCCGGCGGCACGCCGTTGCCAACCTTGGCCGACGAAATCATTTCGGTATTGGTGCTGCCGGTGGCAGCCGGCGTCGACGGCGCGTGCGTGTCACCCGCTTGCGGGTTACGCGACGCCTCGCCATATTCGCCCGGCTTGGTCGGATTGAACGGCATTGCGGCCGACAGCTGCTGGCCGGCGATGGTCTTGACCAGCAACTGCTCGGCCACCGGGTTCTTCGAACCCATGCTCGTCGGCGGCTGCGCGGTCGACGGACCGGACACCGTGCTCAGAATCGATCCAGCGCCGTCTACCGACGTGCCGTTTTTCTTACGTGTAGCCATTAAAACACCTCAGATATTGATTTCAAAATTGACACCTGCGATCAGGTGAACAGGGCGATCAGGATGATGATCGGGATCGGAATTCCCACCATCCACAAGAGGATTGAGCGCATGAATTTCTGCTTGTCGTAATCAGTTAGCGGCGGCGCATGGCCGCCGGCGCGGCGCCGTCGCCGCGCATCTTGCCGCCGAAGGTGGCCGCCATGGCGGCGACGAATGCGCCCAGCAGCATGGCCACGGTCATCCACAGCGCGGCGCCGGCACTAGCCTTGCGCGCGGTGTCGGCCGCTT
Organism: Massilia sp. TWR1-2-2; assembly: GCF_049897565.1. Lineage (NCBI taxonomy): Bacteria > Pseudomonadati > Pseudomonadota > Betaproteobacteria > Burkholderiales > Oxalobacteraceae > Massilia > Massilia sp. TWR1-2-2. The sequence continues at coordinate 134,244 of NZ_JAFCWM010000005.1, forward strand.
CCTTCGCCTTTGTCTTGGCGTTGGCCGCAGTGGTGCTGACCTTGGCGTATACGTCGTCGACGCGTTTGTCGGCGTCCGCCTGCGGCAGGCCGGTGCGTGCGGCGACGACCCGTGCCAAGCAGGCGCGGTCATCGGCGGGCAGGCTGCCGGCTTGCAACGCGGTGGCGAAAATGCGCACCACTTCCGAACGGCCAGCGGCCGCATCGACCGGCGCCTTGTCGGAGCGCAGCAGCATGTCGGAGAAATAGTCGGTCGGGTTCAGGCTGTCGAACGCTTCGTTCGCGGCGCCGGCGGCAACGCCGGCCCCTGCCGCCGCGGTGGCCCTGGCCACGCCGGCGCCGGCATCGATGGCGCCGCTCATGGCGGCGCGCACGGCGCCGCCGACGAGCATGGCGGTCAGCAACGTGGCCACTGCCCAGGCCAGCAGGCCGTGGGCGGTGTCGCGGAAATAGACTTCATCGGAATGGATGCTGGCCCACTTGGTGCGCAGCCGTCCGGCCATGTAGCCGCCGACGGCGGACGCCGCCAGCTGGGTAAACGATATATACAAGATGGTCGAGATGCCGATGGCGGCCGCGCTGTTATACGACCACGGCGAGATCGACGCCAGGCCGAGGCCGGTTCCCAGGATGAACAGCACTAACGACAAAGCGGCAGCCGCGGCGGCGCCGGCGAACACCGCACCCCACGACACACCTGAGCGCGACTCGTGCGCGTCATTGGCGATGCGCGGATAGTTGTAGGAATTGGCAGATTGAGCTTGCATTCTCTGTCTCCTTCAAATTTATCCGGTAATGCGATTTGGACACAACAACGCGCCCGGCCGGTCTGTCCGACCGGGAGCGGTGCTGCCTAAAGCGGGGCTATTTAGCGGCGCCCACCGAAGATTTTCGACAGCAGGAAACCAACGCCGGCAGCCACGGCCAGCGACGTCATCGGGCTGGTGCGCACGTATTCGCGGCCGGAGTCGGTCATGCGTTGAGCGGCCTCGGTCAGCTGGCGCGATTTCTCGTCCATGGTGGCGCCGGCGCCGGACAGCGCGCCGGTGAGCTTGTCGACGCCCGCGTGGGCGGAACTGGCGAGGCGGTCGACCACTGGCTGGGCAGCATCGGCCGCTTTGTCGATCGACTTGTGCATGTCGGCGCTGGTTGGCATGTCCTTGGTGGCGTCGCGCGCCATGTCCTTGGCCTTGTCGATGACACTGGCGCCGCTGGTCGCACCGGCGGTGCTGCCCGTGCCGCCGCCGCTGCTGCCGGTGTTGCTTGGCAGGCCCGAATCCTTGCCCATGCTGCTGCCTGCGCCTTCGCGGCCGGTGTCGCGCGAGCTACCGTCGTTCATTTTTTGGTTATCCATGATGTATTTCCTTTTATAAAATTAACCTGCACGGCGTGGAGCGAAAACTGACCCCTCACTACTTCCTTCTTTCCTGAATGCTCACGCTTGCCCGCGAGCGCCAAAGTCACTCAACCCAGTTTCCCTGCATCGAAACTAAAAAATAACGGATTTGCAATGTTGTCACTGTGCGGTAGCTAACAGAGCCGAAAAGTGGCTTAACTTCGGCTTTCTAACAGGAAAGCACCAATTCCTCTAAGCACGGGGCAGATTATTTTCCAAATTAAATTCCTATTGCCATGTAGACATGAGTTCGCGAATTGCATAAACTGCAAGCACCATGCCATCGTCCGGGGGGAACGTGAAAACAGAACCGCACGCCGCCATCCACGGCGGCGCCGCCATCGAAGCACTCGGCGCAGACGACTTCGGCCAGTTCGTCACGTACCTGAATGACCACCTGGCCGACAACGGCGGCGACGCCGGCTATTTTCAGCCACTGCCGCGGCGCGCATCGTCCATGCCGCCAGAACGGGTGCGCGCGTTTCGCGATGGGCTCGATGTCGAGGTCGGCAGCTGCCGCTGGCGCCGCGCCTGGGTGGCGCGTTCGCCCGAGGGCCGCATCGTCGGACACATCGATTTGCGTTCGCACGCAGACGGCTTCACCGGTCACCGCTGCCTGCTGGGAATGGGCGTCGACCGCGGCAGCCGCCGCGCTGGACTGGGCGCCGCGCTGATCGCCCATGCGCGCCATTGGGCGGCCGAGGTGGCGCGGCTGGAGTGGATCGACCTGCAAGTAATCAGCCAGAACCAGGCGGCGCTGGCGCTGTACCGGCGTGCCGGCTTCATCACGGCCGGCGAGATCACCGACATGTATAGAATAGATGGCAACTCTTTTTCTTCTACCACCATGAGTTTGCGGCTCGACTTGCACGCTTGAGTGTGGCTACGATGACCAATCGATCTGATGGTTCGCAATTTCCACTGGAAACCGAGTGGAATAATCGCCATACTGTTGCAGCAAAGAGGAAAGCACCATGAAGTTTCACTATTCCAGAGTCGCCACGCCAACCGATCAGGGCAAGGGCGGCTCACGCCAGTTCGGTTCACTGGGACGATTCCTGTCGCCAGGCATGCCGCATACCGGCCGCTGGATTAAAAGCGACGACGCCAACCGCGACCGTATCTTCTGGGCCAACATCGCGCGCGTCACGCCGATCGAACCGAACGGCCTGGACGCCTCGAACAAGCCGCAAGACTCGTACATCCTGCAAAAGGATCCGGACGGCAGCTGGTTCCTCGATCAGTGGAAAAGCAATTCGGCCGGCAATGTGCGGCCGTTTTCCACGCCGGCGGTAAACAGCGACGCACCGTGGAAAACGGCGAGCGAACACGCCGACACCTACTTCATCATCGAAATCAGCTGAGCGCCCAACCGAAACGGGCGCCGCGGCTCGGATATAATTCCAGCAGCAAACTTTTACCGCCGCTGAACGCGATGTCCGCCAGGCCGGGCCGTTCGGCATTGTCCTCGTCGTTCGTTACGAACTGAACCATGCAAAGTGCCGTGCCCCCGTTTTCTTTCGCCGCGACCCAGGCGCTGTTGACGCTTGCCGTCGAGAGCGAATTCGACGTCATCGCCAGTCGCCAGCGCGCGCGCCAGATCGCCGCGTTGTCCGGCTTTACCGCGCTCGACCAGGCACGCATCGCGACCGTCGTCTCCGAACTGGCGCGCAATATCTTCAACTACGCGGTGACCGGCACGGTGACGTTTTCGGTGGCGCAGGACAATGGCCGCCAGCAGCTCGTGATGGCGGTGGAAGACCGCGGTCCCGGCATCGGCAACATCGACGATATCCTCGGCGGGCACTACCGGTCGACGACCGGCATGGGACTGGGCATCCTGGCGGCGCGGCGCCTGATGGACCGTTTCGACGTCCGCACCGGCAAGGACATCGGCACGGCCATTTTCATGTGCAAGACGATGCCGGTTGGCGCGGCGCAGATGACGGCAACGGCGATCGACAAGCTGCTGTCCCAGCTCGACGTACTGCCGAGTAACGTTGCACTGTCGGAAGCGAACCAGCAGAACCGCGAGCTGACCGACGCCCTCAATTCCTTGCAGGCCAGGCAGGACGAATTGCTGATCGTCACCACGCGGCTGGAAGAAACCAACCGCCGCATCGAGGCGCTCAACGTGCAGCTCGACGAGAAGGCCGACGCGCTGTTGCGTGCCGACCGCAGCAAGGACGAATTTCTGGCCATCCTCAGCCACGAACTGCGCGGCCCGCTGTCGGCCGCCAGCATGGCCGCGCAACTGCTGCAGGCCGGTCCGGACGCGCCGGACAAGACGGCCAAGATGAGCCAGGTGATCAGCCGCCAGGTGGGCCACATGAGCCGGCTGGTGGAAGACTTGCTGGACGTCTCGCGCGTCAGCCGCGGCCTGGTGACCATCGACAAGGCGCCGCTCGACATCGCCGAAGTGATCAACGGCGCGGTCGAGCAGGTCGCCACCGCCGCCGCCGGCAAGGGGCACGCCCTCGACGTGTCGCTGCCGCCCGAACCGGTCATCGTCCAGGGCGACCGCACGCGCATGCTGCAGGTGATCAGCAACCTGTTGACCAACGCGATCCGCTACACGCCGGACGGCGGCCGCATCCACGTATCACTGGAAGCAAACGGCGGCGCCGTGGCGATCAGGATCGTCGACAACGGCATCGGCCTGCACGCCGACCTGATGCCGAACCTGTTCGACCTGTACGTGCAGGCCGAGCGCACGTCCGACCGCCAGGGCGGCGGCCTCGGGCTCGGACTGGCGCTGGTGAAAAACCTGGTCGAAGCGCATGACGGCACCGTCACCGCCGAGAGCGAAGGCAAGAACCGCGGCAGCACCTTCACCGTGCGCATGCCGGTGACCGAACCGGCCTGCTCTGTGCCCAGCTAAGCGGCGACGGCGCCGCAGCGGAACGGCATCATGGCGCCGCCCGCAGTTCTTTCAGGATCTGCGCCAGCGTGTATGGCTTGGCAACCAGCGGGAACTCATCGACGGCCGACGTCTCTTCGCCGCCGGCGTCCGACGCATAGCCGGACGCCAGGATGATCTTCAGCGACGGCGCCAGCAGGCGCGCCTGGCGGGCCAGGCTGATGCCGCTCATTCCCGGCATTACGACGTCGGAAAACAGCACGTCGATCTGCCTGTCCTTCTTCAGCGCCTCGAGCGCTTCGATGCCGTTCCTGGCCGAGATCACCTGGTAGCCGAGGGTGCCGAACAATACCACCGCCATCTCGCGCACGTCGTCCTGGTCGTCGACCACCAGCGCCTTTTCGGCCGTCACCGGCACCGAGGCGGCCGGCTGGCCGTCGCCCAGCGCCGGCAGGTAGAACGCGACCTGGGTGCCCTCGCCGAGGACCGAGCGCAGCACCAGGTCGCCCTTCGATTGCTGGGCCAGGCCATACGCCTGGCTCAGGCCAAGGCCGGTTCCCTTGCCGACCGGCTTGGTGGTGAAGAATGGCTCGACTGCCCTTGCCAGCGTCTCGCTGCTCATCCCTTCGCCGCTGTCGGCCACTTCGACGACCACGTAGCGCCCGGCCGGCAGGGTGTTCACTTCGCCGGCGGCCAGGTCGGCCACCGCGGTGCGCAAGCAGATGGCGCCGCCCTCGGGGGTGGCGTCGCGCGCGTTGACGACCAGGTTCAGCAGCGACGCTTCGAGCTGGGCGGCGTCGATCCTGACCGCCGGCAACTGGCGCGCCAGGTCCAGCTTGAACTCCACCGAGCCCTTGCTGGCGCGCCGCAGCACCTCCTCGAACGAGCCGATCACCTGGTTCAGGTCCAGGTTCTCCTGCTTGAGTGGCTGGCGCCGAGCGAACGCCAGCAACTGCTGCGTCAAAGTGGCGCCGCGCGCGGCCGCGCGCGTCATCGCATCGAGGATGCGCACGTCTTCCGGCTCGACCAGGCGGCGCTGCAGGATGCCGAGGCCGTTGACGACCACGCTGAGCAAATTGTTGAAGTCATGCGCCACGCCGCCGGTCAGCTGGCCGATCGCTTCGAGCTTTTGCGACTGGAACAGCGCCGCATTCGCCCGCTCCAGTTCCTGTGCCGCCTGGCGCCGCTCGGTGATGTCGCGCGTCACCTTGGCAAAGCCGAGCAGCGTGCCGAGCTCGTCGTAGATGGGGTCGATGACGACGTGGGTCCAGAAGCGCGAGCCATCCTTGCGCACGCGCATCCCCTCGCTTTCGCAGCGCCCTGCCGCCACCGCGCGCCTGAGCGCCGTCATCGGCATGCCGGCGGCCGCATCCTCGTCGACATAGAAGCGCGAGAAATGGGTGCCGAGCACGTCCGCTTCGTCGTCGCCTTGATGCGCCTGGCGCCGGCGTTCCAGTTGGTAACCAGGCCTTCGGGCGAGAGCATGTAGATGGCGTAGTCGGTGACGCCCTGCACCAGCAGGCGGAAGCGCTCCTCGCTGGCGTGCAGCGCTTCGGCGGCGCGCTTGCGGGCAGTGATATCGCGGGTGATCTTGGCAAAACCGAGCAGCATGCCGCCGGAGTTGTAGATCGGATCGATCACCACGCTGGCCCAGAACGACGTGCCGTCCTTGCGCACGCGCCATCCCTCATCTTCGAACTTGCCCTCCGAACAGGCGGTCGCCAGCGCTCTTGCCGGCAGGCCGGTGGCCAGGTCTTGTTCGGTGTAGAACCTGGAAAAATGCTGGCCGATGATTTCGTCCGGCGCATAGCCCTTGAAGCGCTGGGCGCCGGCATTCCAGCTGCTGACGATGCCTTCCGGCGAGAGCATGTCGATGGCGTAATCGGTGACGCCATCGACAAACAGGCGGAACCGGTCGGTGGCGACGTGGAACGGAGTGGCAGAAGTGCTTGGCATGTTGGTAGCCATCAGGTTCTGGGACGCACCGCTGGCATCGGAAGGACTCAGCAACTACCTATATTGACAAAACGGCATGTCAGAAAGTCATCAATCGAATTGCCGGGAGTTTAAGTTCTGTCTTTTTTGCCCAAGCAGCCTGCGACGTGAATTTACATTTTGCGCGCGCCCAACAGGAACGGCAGCGCTTCGTCGAGCAGCTGCTGGGGCGCCTCCTCCGGAATATAGTGGCCGCACGGCAGCGCCTTGCCGCTGACCTCGCGCGCGATCTTGCCAAACTCCTTCAGCGGATCGAAGCATTTGGCGATGGTGCCGTCGGCGCCCCACAAGGCCAGCAGCTCGCACTCGATCTTGCGGCCAACGGCAATATCGTCGCGCTCGTGCGCCAGGTCGATGCCGGCGCTGGCGCGGTAGTCTTCGCAGATGCCATGCACGGTGGCCGGATCGCGGATGCAGCGCAGGTATTCGGCCAGCGCAGCTTCGGTGAACGGCGCCAGGCCGGCGTCGCGCGAACCCATGTGGTACTTCAGGTAAGCGTCCGGGCTGGCGTTGATCAACGTTTCCGGGAACGGCGCCGGACGGATCAGGAAGAACCAATGGTAATACGCGGTCGCGAATTCGCGCGTGGTGTTCTCGTACATCGCCAGTGTGGGGGCGATGTCGAGCGTGACTAGCCTGGTCACGCGCTGCGGATGGTCGAGCGCCATCCGGTACGCCACCCGTGCGCCGCGGTCGTGCCCCATCACGGCAAACCGCTCGAAGCCGAGCTGGGCCATCAGGCCGACCTGGTCGTTCGCCATCACGCGTTTCGCGTAGTTGCTGTGGTCGTCCAGTCCGGCCGGCTTGTCGCTGTCGCCGTAGCCGCGCAGGTCGGCGGCCACCACGGTGAAGTGGCGCGCCAGCTGCGCGCTGACCTTGTGCCAGATGACATGGGTTTGCGGATGCCCGTGCAGCAGCAGCAGTGGCGGGCCGGAGCCGCCCTTGGCATACCGGATCTTGACGCCATCGACGACTGCCGTGCCATTGTCAAAACCATCGAACATGTATCCCCCTATCGTCAACGCGAACAACCGCAGCGACCGAAAAGGCGTGCGGGTGTCGACATCATACCGCGGCAGTCAAGGCAGCGGCAGCGCATCAGGACGTTACGCGCTCCCAGCCGTGACGCACTGCGGACTTCATTTTTTCCCAGGTCGAGCCGGGGTTGCGGGTTTCCCAGTCGCTGCGCAGGTTCGGCTCGACCTCGTCCCACGAGCGGCCACGGTACTGGCTGCTGGCCATCGTCGAGCCGTAGCCATACGCCGGCGCATAATCCTCGTAGCGCCCGCCCGCGGTGGCGTAATTGCTGTTGAAGTGGTTGCGGTAGTCGGCGTCGTTCTCCTGCCCGCCGAGCTGCTGGACGTCGACTTCGGTGTGGCGCACCGTGTCGGAGATCTGTTCCTCGCGGCTGGTCACTTCCTTGCCGATCACCACTTCATCGACGACGCGGGGGGACTTCTGCACGACCGCTTCCTCGGCCGTCTCGCGCAGCTCGATCGACTTTTCCTGGAACGCGGCCAGGTCGGCGCTGCTGGCCGGCTGGTCTAGCGGACGGCGCTCGACGTGGACATGCTCTTCGCGCAAGCTGACCGTGTCGCTGACCGGCGTTTCGACCATGCGCTGGAACACGCGCACGCCGCCGCGCTGCACTTCGCGCTTGCCGACCTGCAGCTCCTCCTGGATGATCGGGATCGCGGCGCTTTCGCCGGTGGCCCGCTGCTGCGAACCGTGCTGCGTGCCTTGCGCATTTTGCGCCGATAACAGCGCCGACTGCTGGGCGCCCGCGCCGGAGTACTGCGGTTGGCCGGTGGACGTCGCGCCGCTCCACTGCGAGGCTTTCTCGTCGATGTCGACCGGGCCGAAACGCTCGATCAGGTCGGCCGCGCGCTCGACTTCCGGCTCGCTGGCGGTGACTACGGTAAGCACATGGCTGCCGCGGGTCACCGCTTCGGAGTACTTGTTCACCGGCGTATCGTCGTCGGAACCGAACAGGTCGCTGAAAAAATGCTTGATGCTGCCGGTAAACGAACTGTCGTCGCTCGACGCCGTGCTGCCGGTGGTCGTGCCGGTGGTGCCCAATGTGGCGGTGGTACCGGTGGTGCCTTCGCTCAGGCGCACTTCCTGGCGAGAAAAGCCAGATGCCAGCAACTCATCCATCGCAGACTGGGCATCGGTACGGTTATCAAAAACGGCTACGAGAGTGTGTTGCATGGTAAGCCTCCAATGGTTCATTAAAAGTGATCAGGTGTCAGATGCGTCGTCGAACCGCTCGACGCGCACTTCTTCCGCTTTCAAAAACACGGTTTCGGTATGCCGATCTTCGCGCTTGACCTTGGTAATGTGAACTTCTTCCTTGATGCGCAAGCGCCGTTCCACCACCAGCACCTCTTCGATGATCGGGATGATGTACGTGTCGCCCTCGTAGCGCGGCGCCGGCACGTCGGTGCCGGTGACGAACTGGCCGACCGCGACACGGCTGATCCCGACGTCGTCGCGATGCAAGGTTTCACCGACCTCGAACGGGTGTTCGGTCACCGATGTCGTGACGCGCACACCACGGCCGGTATCGACGGTACGAATGGAAACGTCGACTTGTTCCTGGTGCACTGGAATTGTCAGGTCGCCTTCAACCGCGGGCTGCTTTGCGTTACTAGTCATTCAATTGATCCTCGGGAAAAACTGATAAATCGACACGCAAGCGTAGCCCAAAATGTAGGCCGACCCCACACTGTTGAATCCATTCAATTGATGTGAACGGAAGAGAAAATCTTCGGTTTCCGCGCCACATTGAAAACAGGAAATCAAGCGCTTGCTGAACCGACCGGCCGCGCTGGCGAGAGGCCATCGCTCGACCGCCGGCTGTTGCTGAGCGGCCTTGCCTTCGGCATCGGCACCGCGGTGCCGTCCGGCTGCGGCATCACGCCGGCGGAGGTGCAGCTCAACGCTGGGGACGTCATCTGCTTTGGCGCCGGCGAACGCATGGGCGTGCTGCACACGCCAGGCCACCCGGCCGGCGGCGTCTGCTACGCGCTCTACGACAGCGTCGTCGACGAGCTGTTCGCGCTGCCGGGGGCCACCCGCGCGTGGGCCGGTCACGGCCGCAGCATGGAAGATTTCGCCACGCTGATGGCCGCGCTGAAGCTGCCGAAGCCGAAGCCGATCGACATTGCCGTGCCGGCCAACCGCAACCTGGGGCTGCCGCACGGCGCCTGTGCCGGAAATGGCGAAGCCGCCCTGGAGGCGGCTTCGCGTTGTGCAGCTTCGCTACGTTGCTGCGTCGCTCAGGTGAGCGAAACCGACGTTACCGCGTTGTCACGCTGACGCTGGCGGTGCGGGAATTGCCGGCGCGATCGGTCGCAACAGTGTAAATCGAGTGCGTTCCGGCGTTAACCTTGCGCGAGTTCCAGTTGTACGACATCGCGCCGCCGCTACCTTTGGCCACTTGCTTGCCATCGATATACAAGGTCTGGGTGATGCCGGCCGCGCCGCTGTTGTCCGAAGCGCTCACATTGATCGACACGGTGCCGGAGACAGCGCCGCCGACCGGATTGTTGATCGTTACCGCCGGCGCGACCGTATCGGCCACTACCGGCGCGACGGCGTTGGCGACGTTGACGGCGACCGTGGCCGACTGGCCCTTGTTGCCGGCGGCGTCATACGCCACTGCCACCAGGTTGGCCATGCCGTTTGCCACGCCGGCCGAATTCCAGCTGAAGTCGTAAGGCGCGCTGGCGTTGCTGGCGACCGTGGTGCCGTTGACCGTCAGGTCGACCCGCGCCACGCCGACATTGTCGAGCGCGTTGGCCTGGACGGCGACCAGGCCGGACACCGAGCTGCTGCCAAGCGGTGCGTTGATCGCTACCGATGGCGCCTGAGTATCGGCCACCACCACCATGGCGGCGGCGGCGCGCACGGCGGCGCCGGCATCGACGCGGCCGAAACCGAACAAGGGATCACGGCCGGCTGCGCCGAGGTCGACCGACGTCGAGTACAGTAGTTGCTCGATCTTGGCGCCGTCGAGCGACGGATTGGCGGCCATCATGACGGCGGCAACGCCGGCAGCGAGCGGGCTCGAAAACGAGGTGCCGCTCCAGGCCTGGTAGGCACCGCCGCGCGAGGTGGTCCAGATGCCGGTGCCCGGCGCCGACAAGTGGACAAAGGCGCCGAAGCTGGAGAAGCCGGCCTTGGCATCGGACCCATCGGTGGCCGAGACTACGATCATCGAGTTCGTCACGGAGGCGGCTTGATCGGTGCCGGTGTTACCGGCCGAAACGAACACCAGGCCGCCCTTCGATTTCAGGTAGTCGGCGGCGCTGGCCACGGCGGCGCTTTCGGTCAGGCTGCCGTAGGAGATGTTGGCCACCCGGGCGCCGTGGTCGGCGGCGTAGGTCAGGCCGCTGGCGGCGGTACTGTAATAGGCGTAGCACTTGCCGACGGACGCATCGAAGAAGGCAATGCGGATCGGCATGATCTTTGCGCTGCCGGCCATGCCGGCGACGCCGACGCCGTTGTTGGTGGCGGCAGCGGCGGTGCCGGCTACTGCCGTGCCGTGGCCGCAGACGTCGGCGACATCGGTATTGTTATCGTAGACATTGAAGCCGGCCACCAGGTTCGGCGCCAGGTCCGGGTGGGTCGTGTCGACGCCCGAGTCGAGGATCGCCACCGTCACGCCGGCGCCTTGGGACACATCCCAGGCGGTGTCCGCACCGATTTTGCTCAGATGCCATGCGCTGCCGGCGTACGGGTCGTTCGTGCTCATCGTGACTGCCACTCGCTTGTCGAGCTCGGCAAATTTCAGGTGCGGATTGTGGCGCAGGCGCTCGATGACGGCCGTCTCCGACGCATTGCCCGGCAGGTCGACGATGTGGACATTGCTCTGGCCGAGCTTGCGGCGCTTGCCGCCGTGGACTTTCAGGATCGTGTCGAGGTCATCGTTGGACAGGCCCGGGCGGGCTTCGACCAGGATGCGGCCGCGGGCATATTCAGACTGACCAGCGGCGGACGGCGGCGCGGCGAAAGCAGGAAAAGCGAGGGTGGCGAGGGTGGCGGCGACCAGCGAAACGATCAGCTTCTGTTGCGGATAGATGAGTTGCATATGAGGTGTCCTGTTTTAAAAGTTTCTAAAACAAGACTGCGACGACCGGCGAGCATCCGCCGTCGGGACATTATCCGACGCTCGAAAGTAACGCCCGGTGAGCCTCTCAGCCCACCTTCTTGTCTGGCAGTCCTGCCGTCATGGGGCGTATGCCCTTTAGACCGTTGACTTTGCGTCCCACGCTTTCGCGTGGTATGCCCTGTTTCAGATTTCAAGCTAAATCATAATTGAACAAATTCCGTACGGCAATAAAAATATTTGTTTCCGCGCACATTTAATAGCTTCTCTTGATAAAGATTAATATTACGTTCGCGTCATCATCTTTTGTCATTCTACAAACGTGTATAGCAAGAATGTTATCTGTGGAACCGCTCCGCTTAAAGCTATCTACCGCTTCTGCTCAGTAAAGAAAATTAATAATTGGCTACGATTACACGGATGGGTCGACGTCTTTTTGATAGCCGTTACAGAATCGACTTACAAATTGTTACTAATTTCCGCGTTTCTACCGCACCGAATTAACAAACCAAATTCTTGCCTGAATTGTTATCAATGAAACATTACATTTCCTATCGGTGTCGATAATATTTACAGTAACTGCCGGACATGTTTATCGAGCAAAAGCAAGTGCCTGATTTATCGGTCTATTTTTTTTTGGCACGAAAAATGCTTACTGATTGTCACCAAACTAAAAACGGGGAACTATAATGAAACTGAAACAGAGCCTTCTTGCCATGATTATCGGTGCCGCCTTCGCACACTCGAGCGCCATGGCAGGTCAAGTCAAGATTAACTATTCGGACGCCGGTTTTTTCAACGGCACGCTGACGCCGACCACGCCAGCTTCAACCGTGTGGGCAACCGCGCTGTTTGAAGATGACGGAGTTGGAATGGTCAAGCTGACCATGACCGTCAGTGCCGCGCTGGCAGGGACCTCATCGTACGTGAGCCAGTGGTATTTCAACGTCCTGAACACGCCAACTCTGACGTTCCTGAACATCGACGCGCCGGCTGCGAACAGTATCGCCTACGGCAGTAACTGTTGCCAGGTGAACGGCCCTAGCGGGAATTTCGACCTGAATTTCTCGTTCAATACTAACAATCCGGGCAATCTCGCGCAGGGCGCGAATTCAATCTACCGGATCACCGGCGCTGGCTTGTCCGCCGCATCGTTCAACCAGCTGACCCCGCTCGAAAACGGTGGCCGTGGTGGCTTCCTGTCGGCGGTAAAAGTTCAGGGTGACGGCATCAGCTACGACGTTCGCGGCATTCTGGACAATGGCGTCATCAATCCCCAGGGCGACGTGCCTGAGCCAGGCACCCTCGCCTTGCTCGGCCTCGGCCTGCTGGGCGCTGCGCTGACGCGTCGCCGCCGTACCTAACCACGCTACGCTCTCCGCGACCCTGGCTGGACGCTATCACGTTCAGCCAGGTTTTTTTTTGCCTCATCTTGCCAGGCCGCGGATAGCACGCTGCCCTCGCGCCGGTTTCACTACTGCCGCGCCCCGCCGAACAGGGCGGCCACCAGCGGATCGCGCATGGCCGTGGCGCACCGTCCGCCGCGCGCGCAGGCCGCGTACCGACAGCTCGGCGATCAGCGCATCGAGCCGCTCGATGCGCAGCAGTGAAGACGGTCTCATGATCGCTACGATCGTTCACGCGCTGGCCGGCTTTGCCGCCCGCGGGTGCATCAGCCAGATCCAGACCAGCGCGATGAAGTAGGTGGCCGGGATCATCGTAAACAACAGCGTGTAGTTGTTGTCGCTGCGGGTCAGCACGAAGCCGACGATCTGCGTCATGAACATGCCGCCGATGGCCGAACAGGTGCCGCCGATGCCGAACATCGACGCCACCGCGTTCTTTGGCGCCATATCCATCGCCAGGCTCCAGATGTTGGCGGTCCACGCCTGGTGCGCGGCAATCGCCACCGAGATGTAAGCCACCGCCATCCACAGCCCCTTGGCCGACGACACGAACATGATCGGCGCGATGCACAGGCCGCACAGCAGCATCGTCACCAGCCGCGCCGGGATGGCGCGCATGCCGCGCACGATCAGCCAGGAAGACAAGCCGCCGCCGGCGATGCTGCCGATGTCGGCCATCAGGTAAATGACGATCAGCGGCGCGCCAAGCTGGGTGATGCTGATGCCGAGCTGGTACTGCTGGTTCAGGTAAGGCGGCAGCCAGTACAGGTAGAACCAGAACACCGGCGCCGTCAGCATGTGGCCGATCGCGAACGTCCAGGTGGCGCGCATGCGGATCACGTCGCGAAACGCGACCTTCGCCGCCGCCGGTTCGGCCGCGCCCTGGATGTGCGCCAGTTCTGCCTTGCTGACGGTCGGATGCTGGTCCGGATCGTGGTAGTTGCGCCACCAGAAAAACAGCCACACCACGCCGGCGGCGCCGATCACCCAGAACACCTGCTGCCAGCCCCACACCGCCAGCACGAACGGCACCAGCATCGGCGTGACCATGGCGCCGACGTTGGTGCCGGCGTTGAAAATGCCGACCGCGACGCCGCGCTCGCCGACCGGGAACCACAGGCGCGTGGTCTTGATGCAGGCCGGGTAGTTGCCGGCCTCGGCCAGCCCGAGCATGAAGCGGCAGATCATGAAGCCGAACACGCTCGAGGCAAAGCCGTGCGCCGCGGCGGCGATGCTCCACACCAGCACCGCCAGCGCGAAGCCGCGCTTGACGCCGACGGCGTCCATCAAGCGGCCCTGCGCAACGTAGCCGATCGCGTAGCCGACCTGGAACCAGAAATTGATGTTGGCGTAGTCCTGCGCGCTCCACTGCATCGTCTTGGCCAGCACCGGCTGCAAGATGCCGAGGGCGGCGCGGTCGATATAGTTGAGGGTGGTGGCAAAGAACACCAGCGCCAGCATGCCCCATCGCACTCTGCCCCTGCCGGTGTCCGCGCCGAGCAGCGCGCTGGCCGGATTACTGGTTAACTGCTTCATCTTGTCTCCATTATTATGGCGCCCGCCCGGGTTTCCCGGTGCCGGCAAATTTGCGGCTATGACGCCATCTGCACCGCGCGCGCCGGCTGGCGGATCTGCTGGCTGCGCCGCAGCACCTGGTCGGTCACCCACTTGGCCGAGCGGCGCGCACGCAGCGCCACCAGTTCCGGCGCCATTTGCAGGAAGTCGTCGTTGAACACCTCGAAGCTGTAGTCGCCGCGGTAGCCGGCGCGGTCGATCGAGCGCACCAGCGCGGACAGCTCGGCCGAATGTTCGCCTTCGCCGGGAAATACGCGCAGGTGGCGCGCCGTCTCGATGCGCTCCTCCGACGAGCGGATCTCGCGCCACATGAAGTCCGACAGCTGCACCATGGCGATTTTACTGCCGGGGATCTGGCCGAGGCTATCGAGTTCGGCGCTGTTGGCCAGCATGTGGAACGAATCGATCACGATGCCCAGGTTGGAATGGTCGGCCATCTCGACCACTTCCCACGCCTGCTGGTATTCGCTGATGTTACGCCCCCACGACAGCGCCTCGAAGCCGACCTTGACGTTCAGCGGCACGCCCAAGGTGGCCAGCTTGGCCAGGTCGCGCGCGATCTTAGCCGGCTCGCCGCTGGCGTGCTTGGACGTGGACGAACACACCATCAGCAAGGGCGAGCCGACCGCGCGGCAGATCTCCATCATGCTCTTGGCGACATCGACCTTGTAGTCGTGCAGGGTGCCGGACAGGCCTTCATAGTCGCGCATCACCTGGATGCCGGTCACGCGCACGCCGCTGCACCGCAGCAGCTGCACCGCCGCATCGAGGCCGCCCGGATAGTTGACCAGGTCCTTGGCCCACAACATCAGCTGCGAAAAGCCGGCCACGCGCGAGGCATCGAGCTTCGCTTCCAGCGTGCCGGCGAGGGTGATGGTGTCCATCCCGAAGTTTGACAGGTTCATGGCGCCCTTCCTGTCAGTTCAAGGCCGGACTGGCCACCAGCTCGAAGTTCACGCTGCCGCGGAACATCTGGGTCAGCGCGCCCTTCTCGCTCGGCTGCACCGGCGCGCGGTCGACGAACGTCACGCCGCGCTGCGCCAGCAGCGCCATCGCCGACGCCACGTCCGGCGTGCCGAAGCCGACCCGGATCAGTTCCTCGTCCCAGTGGACGTCGTCGGTGCCTGCCGGCGGCTCGACCAGCTGAAGGCAGAATTTGCCGCACGGGCTGGCCAGCATGGTCCCGCGCGGCAGGATGCCGAAGCCGGTCCCGCTTGGCAGCGGCTGAAAATTCATCAGCTGCTGATAGAAGTCGATCCACTCGGCGCTGCGGTCGCGCCGGATCGCCTGCACCACGCCGAAAAAATGCAGGCCGGCTAACGCCGGCGGATGCGCGCGCGCCGCGTCGGCCAGCTTGAAGTCGACGTCGTAGATCGAGAAGTCCGGATAGCGTTCGACGAAGTAGATCACCGAGTCGCCGGCGCCGTGCACGCCTGGGATGTTGAGCTCCATGGCGCCGGCGCGGGTCGGAATCGCCCAGGCGCCGCGGTCGAGCGCATGCTGGTAAGCTTCGCCGGCATTGCGCACCCGCAGCGCGATCGCCGTCAGCGAGGTGGCGCCATGTTCGGCGTCCGCGCTCGACCACGAATCGGCGTCGGCATTGACCACCACGTTCATGTCGCCCTGGCGATACAGCACCACCTCGCGCGAGCGGTGGCGCCCGACCTGGACGAAGCCCATCGTCTCGAGCACCGCGCCCAGCGCCAGCGGCTCGGCCGTCGCGTACTCGATGAACTCGACGCCGTCAATGCCCAGCGGGTTGCTCGGCTCGGCATGGTTTTCCTGGGTTTTCATCGCTTCTCCTCCTCAATGCGGGCCGCTTGCAGCGCGGCGAAATGGGCCAGCATGCGCGCGCTGTCGGGCGCCACGCCGGTAAACAGTTCGAAGGCGTGGACCGCCTGGAACACGGCCATGCCGCCGCCATTCATCGTGCGGCAGCCGATCGCGTCGGCCGCCTGCAGCAGCGCAGTCTGCAGCGGGAAGTAGACGATCTCGGACACCCACATCGCAGGGCGCAGCAGTTCGGCCGGCAGCGGCAGGCCGGGATGCTTGGCCATGCCGGTCGGCGTGGCGTGGACCAGGCCATCGGCGTGCGCCATCGCCGCGGCCAGGTCGGCGCCGGCGCTGGCGCGGCCGGAACCGAAGCGCGCGCACAGGGCGGCGGCCAGGTCGGCGGCTCTGGCTGGGTCGACGTCGAACACGCTTAACTCTTCAACCCCCATCTCGAGCGCCGCGTGCGCGGTGGCCGCGCCAGCGCCGCCGGCGCCGAGCTGCACCACCCGGCCCAGCGCCACGCCGGGAAGGCTGCGCCGGAACGCCTCGGCAAAGCCGGACCAGTCGGTGTTGTGGCCGATCCGCTTGCCGTCCCTGAACACGACGGTGTTGACGGCGTCGATGGCGCGCGCTTCGTCGCTGACGTCGTCGAGCAAGGGAATGATTTTTTGCTTGGCCGGGTAGGTGATGTTCAGCCCCGCAAAGCCCATCGCTTCGGCGGCGTCGAGCAGCGCCGGCACATCGTCGGCCGTCTTGCCGAGCACGTCGAGGTCGATGATCTGGTACAGGCAGCGCAGGCCGCTGGTGTCGCCCTCCTGCTCGTGCATCGCCGGTGTGAGGGAACGACCGATGCCGGCGCCGATCAGGCCCAGCAGGATGCGTTGTCGAGGTGTCGTCATGGTGAACCGATCAGGTCGTAGAAGGTACAGCGAAAGAACCAGCGCTTGCGGATCATTCTAGACTAACTATTTAGTTAAAGGCAAGCCAAATCGCTGGCGCCGGCGCCGCTGCGCCGCTGCCGGCATCAGGGTGCGCGCACGTAGCGCAGGATCATGTCGACGACCGAATCGCGGCGCGCCGAATGCACTGCCGGCGCCGTCAGGTCGCGGCCGAAGATGAAGCTGAAGGTATGCTGGTTCGACACGTTGTAGAACGACAGCGCGCTGATCGACATGTGCAGGTCGACCGGGTCGAGGTCGCTGCGAAACACCCCTTCGGCAATGCCGCGCTTGCACAGCCGGTCCAGCAGCGCGATGGCCGGCCGGTTGATCTGCTGCAGCTCGGCGATCTTGCGCACGTACTCGCCGTTGTTGATGTTCTCGGTCATCACCATGCGGATGAACTCGGGATGCTGGGCGTGATAATCGAAGGTCGAGGCGACGATGGTGCGCAGCGCCGGCACCGGCGCCAGCTGGTCGAGGTGGAACTCGCTCTCGACGCGGCGAAAGCGCCGGTAGCTCTCCTCGAGCGCGGCCACGTACAGGCCTTCCTTGCCGCCGAAGTAGTAATAGATCATGCCCTTGTTGGCGCCCGTTTCGGCGGCGATCGTGTCGATGCGCGCCCCCGACAGGCCATGGCGCGAAAACTCCTGGATGGCGACGTTGAGGATGGTGGCGCGGGTGCCGTCTTCCTCGGCGGCCTCGGCGCGCGGCGCCTTGGCTTTTTTCACCGGTGTTTTCTTTGCAGCGGTCGTGGTCTTAGCATTCATACACAGGATTTTACTCGACAAGTGTGCCGCGCGGCACTGCCGGCGGCGGGTAAAAACAGCATCGTCACCTTAATGTCCCAGGGGCTTGTCGTAGAACTTCGCGGCAATCTCGTACAACTCGCGCGACTCCGGATAATCCGGATTGGTCATGAAGCCGTGGCCGAGGCCATCGAAGATCAGCAGGTCCGACGCCACGCCCGAGCGCAGCAAGCGGCGGTGGCCGTAGGCAGCGGCGCTCATGGCGAAGTCGCGCGTGCCCGAGGCGAACAAGGTCGGCGGAAACTGCGCCATCACCTTCAGGTCGACCGACGGATTTACCGCCAGGTCGTCGCCATTGACGTTGTCGAGGTAAGCCGGCCCCGGCGGCATGGCAACGGCCACGCCGGTTGCCAGCGCGGCAAAGGCGGCCGAGTCGCCGGCCATGAACCTGGCGTCGGCGCCGGCGCAGTAGATGCCGAGCACGCCCGGGCGCGGCAGGCCGGCCTGCTGGAAGTGCGCCACGCTTTGCGCCACCAGCGAGCCGCCCGCCGAACAGCCGACCAGGCCGATGTTGGGCGCCTTGTAGCGCTTGAGCATCGCCTTGTAGACGGTGGTGAAGTCCTCGGTCGCCGCCGGAAACCGGTGTTCCGGACCCTGGCGGTACAGCAGGCTGACGACCCTGTACTGGCCGACCGCGGCCACCGGAATGCTGATCAACAGCCCGTTGGCGCGGATGCCGGTGCGAAAGCCGCCGCCGGGCGCATTGAGCATCAGCCGGTTCTGGTTGCGCGCCGGCACCCCGCCCTTCGGCGTGACGATCGCCACCGAGATGCCGTCGATGGTGGTTTCCTCGACGTCGACCGGGAACAGCTCGCGCATGTGCGCGACGTTCGGCTGCAGCGTCTCGTTCATGCGGCGGCGCAACTCGGCCATGTCTTCCAGCTTCGGCTGCGGCGCCGCGCCCGGCCCTTCGGTCGGGCGCGCGCGCCGCACGATCGCCTTCGACTCCTCGCTCAGGATGGCCGACAAGGCGATGACGCCGCACTGGATGCGGGCGGTGCCGTCGGCGTCGACGGTGACCGGGGTCTGCGCGACTGCCCCCGCGGCGGCCAGTGCCAGCACCGCCGCAAGGACGCGTTGATCAGCGCTGAGCATCATCAGAACTTGGTGCGCACGCCAACGTAGTACGAACGGCCGACGATGTCGTACGTCGATGCAATCGTCAGGTTCTGGTTGCCCGGCACCACAGCAGGATCGCGGTTGAAGAGGTTGGTGATGCCGGCGCGCAGGTCGATGTTCTTGTTCAGCGCGTAGCGCACGCCGAGATCGAAAATGTCGTACTTCTCGACACCGGCGGCCGGGCTGGCCGGACGCGTCACCGCGGTGATGTCCTTCATCGCCGGAATATGGCGCCAGCGCAGGCTTACCGACGCGGCGCCGACTTCATGGCGGAACGTCGTCGTCGACTGCCAGGTCGGCCGGATCACCGTGCCGACGGTTCCCTTGAATTCCTGGATGGCGTCGCCAGGCAGCGCCTGCGACTGGTAGGAATTGACGACACTGACGGCGCTATTGACGCCGAACGTGCCCCACGCATCGGACAGGCCGATGGCGCCGAGCTTGAAGCGCCAGTCGACCTGCACGTCGACGCCGGAGGTCTTCAGCTGGCCCAGGTTCAGGTACGGCGCCGCCACTTGCGTCAGCAGGCCGTTGCTGTCGCGCGAGACCAGCAGGCAGAACGGATTGGTGGCCGAATAGGTCGGGTTGCTGCCGTCGAGGTTGTAGCACTTGTTCAGTGCCGATGCGGCCGGCACCGCCGAGATCGTGTCTTCGATCTTGATCTTGTAGAAGTCGACCGAGGCGAACACCTGCGAGAACAGCGGCGAGGCGAACTGCGGCGTCCACACCACGCCCAGCGTCTGCGTGTCGGCCGATTCCGGCGTCAGGTTCGGATTGCCGCTGCTCAGGGTCGAAGTGGCCACCGTCGGGAAGGTGTACGCATCGACCACCGAAGCGGGCACGCCGGTGGCGATGCACAGCGCGCGCAGCTGGGCGCCGCCGCCGCCGAGCCGCGCCGCGGTGCGCGAATCGCATGGCTCGCCGCCATTCGGCGGGCTGCCGAACTGGACCTGGTTGCCGTTCGCCGCGCTGAACAGCTCGCCGATGTTCGGCGCGCGGATCGAATGCTGCACACCGCCGCGCACCATCACGCTGTGGATCGGCGACCATTCGGCGTCGACCTTCCAGGTCTTGGCGATGCCGGAGATGTCATAGTCGGAAATGCGCGCACCTGGCGAGACGGCCAGCGTCTTTGCAAACGGCGCGTCGCGCAGCAGCGGGATGCGCAGCTCGAGCGCGGCTTCCTTGACCGAGGTGGCGCCGGACGAGCGTTGCGAGGCGATCACGGCCTCGATGTTCTGCGCCGCCAGTTGCGAATCGGGCAGGTAGGAATACGTATTCTTGCGGTAATTGACCGACGCCGAGAACTGCAGCTCGCCGGCGGGCAGATCGAACAGCGCGCCCTGCACGCTCGCTTCGGCCACGCGCTGGGTCAGGTTTTCCGTGCTGGCCGCGGTGGTGGTCATGAAATTTCGGCACGCTTCCGAAATGCGCGTGTTGTTGCCAATGCCGAAAGGATTGTAACCGCCCGCGCACAGGCCGGTGCCGCCGCCAGGCGCATTGAGCAGCTCCTGGACGCGCGAACTGAGGATCGCGTTGTGCAGGATCTGATCGTGCACCGAGCGGTCGGCCGACACGTACGCATCCCAGGTCCAGTCCTTGTACGGGATGTTGCCGCGCAGGCCCACCAGCAGCTGGTCGGTGTTGTAGCCTTCGTTGAACACGCGGTTCGGGATGCCGACAAAGCGGGTGTTCCACAGGAATGGCGCGCCGGCATCCGGGCGCGACGCGAGGATCGTGCGCAGGTCGGCCGGGATGAAGGGATTGCTTAAGGGGATCGTCGTGTTGCCGCCCAGGCCGAACTGGGTCAGGGTCGCGCCGGTGTTGGTCTTGGTCACCGAATGGGTGTGCAGCACTTGGGCGTAGCCGGTCAGGTCGGGCGTGAAGCGGTATTCGACCTTGTTGAAAAAATTCTCGCGGCGCATGCCGTTGATCAGGTCGCTCTGGACGCTGACCGGCATGCGCACGTTGCCGCCGACGATCGCGTACGACTGGTTGACCGGGCCAAGGTAATTGAGCGCGCCCGTCTGGCTGAACAAGGTGCCGTTGTCGTTGAAGCCGAGGTTGTTGGTGCGCGGCACCGTTGCGGTCACGCCGTAGCGTGAGAACACGCTGTTCAGGGCCGCCTGCGTCGGCAGGTTCGACGCGTTCGGCAAATAGGTGCTGGTGCCGATGAAGCCGGACGGCACGCCAAGGTTGAAGAACGGCCGCTGGGCGCCGGTCAGGCGCTCGCGCTCGTCGTAGCTGACCGAAAACAGCGCGTAGCCCTTGCCTTCGGCAAATTCGGTGCCGGCCGTGATCGACGGGCTCAGGCGGCGCGCATCGTTCTTTTGCGAGTTGCCGTACTGGACGTCGAGCACCACGCCCTTCAGCTTGCGCAGGCTCTTGAAGTTGACCACGCCCGACATCGCGTCCGAGCCGTACACGGCGGAGGCGCCGCCGCTGATCGTTTCGATGCCGTCGACGATCGCCTGCGGCACGGTATTGATGTCGACCTGGCCGAAGGCCGACGACAGCGGCAGGCGCCGGCCGTCGAGCAGGATCAGGTTGCGGTTGTCGCCCAGGCCGCGCAGGTCGAGCGTGGCGCGCGCGCCGACGCCCTGGCCGCCGGTCGAGGCGGTGCCAGATGGGGTGAACTGCGGCATCTGGTTCAGCGTCGCCTCGAGCGTGATGTTGCCGCTTTCCTGCAGCACTTCCTTGGCGGTGGTGACGATCGGGCTTGGCGACGCATAGTCGCGCCGGGCGATCTTCGAGCCGGTGACGACGACGGTGGCCACTTTCGCCTCGACGTCAGCCGGCGCCGGATCAGCCGCGGTCTGCGCGTGGGCGCTGAGGATGGTGGAGAAGCCGACGGCGCTGCCGTAAGCGAGCGGTTTCGACAGATTGATCCATACGTTGCTACGGGGCTTGCGCTTCATTTTGTCTCCTGAGGAAGGGGTACTTCGCTTGTTATTTTGGGTAAATATACACTAACCAGATAGTTAACAACAATAATTAAATCGGCATATTTGTTGTTTTAATCAAACGGTGATGGCGCACTGTTTCATTCACTGCGGCGCAATATGAAGCCCCGTTCGCCCGCCTCCGGTTGACCTTAACTAAATAGTTAATGTATTCTGCACCGACCCCACATCCGACAGGACAAGACGATGCCAACGAGACGCCGTCCCGCCATTCAAACAACGGGACCAGACCCGTTTTTTAATCGGCCGCCATCCCCTTGTGCCGAACAAAAACCGGGTCTGACCCGGTTATTCAGACACGTTCTGGTGCTGGCGGCGCTGGTTGGCGCCGGCGCAGCGGCGGCGCAAAAGGTCAGCGTCGGCAGCGGCAGGCTCGAAGGCGTCCCGCTCGCCAACGGCGTCAACGCGTGGTACGGCATCCCGTACGCGGCCGCGCCGGTGCGCGAACTGCGCTGGCGCGAGCCGCAGCCGGCCACGCCATGGAACGGCGTGCTGCACGCCGACCGCAAGGGCCCGGAATGCATCCAGCTGCTGCGCCGCAAGGACATCAACCACTACTTCGGCGAGGAAGCGACCAGCGAAGACTGCCTGTTCATGAACGTCTGGGCGCCCGCCGGCTCGGCATCGCGCGCCAAGCTGCCGGTGATCGTCTTCATCCACGGCGGCGGCTTCACGGTCGGCTCGAGCGGCATGGCGCTGTACGGCGGGCCGAACGTGGCAGCGCGCGGCGCCGTGTTCGTCAACTTCAATTACCGGCTCGGCATCCTCGGCTTCATGGCCCATCCGGAGCTGACGGCCGAATCGCCGCAGGGCGCGTCGGGCAACTACGGTTTCCTCGACCAGGTGCAGGCGCTGCGCTGGGTCCAGCGCAATATCGCCCGCTTCGGCGGCGATCCGGCCAACGTCACCATCGCCGGCCAGTCCGCCGGCGCCGCGTCGGTCGTGTCGCTGGTAGCGAGCCCGCTGGCGCGCGGCCTGTTCCAGCGCGCCTTCGTGCAAAGCGGCCCTGCCATCGGCGGCGCCTCTGCTACCCTGGCCGAGTCGGAGCAGACCGGGCTCGATGTACAGAAAGCGGTCGGCGCCACGTCGCTCGCGGCGATGCGCCAGTTGCCGGCGGACCGCGTGTTCGTGGTGCAGCGCGATTTCCAGTTCGGCGACTCGGGCTCGGTCAACGTGCGTCCCAACATCGACGGCTACTTCCTGCCCGACTCGATCGCCAATATCTTCGCCGCCGGCCGCCAGAACGACGTGCCCACCCTCGCCGGCTTCACCGGCGACGATATCAGCCCAAGTCCCCTGCCGCTGGCGACGACGGCCGCCGGCTACCGCGACAAGGCGCGCCAGGTCTACGGCGCCAACGCCGACCGCTTCCTGGCGCTGTACCCGGTGACGGCCGACGCCGACGCGCCGGCGATGGGCAAGCTGGCGGCGCGCCATGCGATGATGGAAAAAGGCACGCGCAAGCTGGCGCAGGCGCAAACGGCGAGCGGCAAGGCGCCCATCTATGTCTACATGTTCTCGCGCGTGCACCCGTTCAATCCGGCCGCGCCGCTGTTCGATGCGCCGCAGGGCGCGTATCACACCTCCGATGTGCCCTACTGGTTCCAGACCCAGGACGCGCTTAACATGTTCAAGCCGACGCGCCTGTGGGGCCAGCAGGACCGCGCCCTGTCGGCGCGCATGATGGACAGCATGCTGGCGTTCGCCCGCAGCGGCAATCCGGCCACGCCGGCGACGCCGTGGCCGGCCTGGCGCCCGGGCGATGAACAAATGATCGACTTTGGCGACAAGGTCGACGTCGCGCGCCAGAACGCCGCCCAGCTGGACTTCCACGACGTGCCGGCGCAGTTCGTGCCGGCCGGCGCCGCGCTTCCTCGCCTGACCCGGGACTGACATGCCGACGCACCCGAAACCGCTCGACATTGGCGGCCGCCTCCTCGGCGGCCATGGCCGCGCGCTAATTTGCACGCCGCTGGTCGGTCGCACCACTGCCGCGCTGAAGGCAGAACTGACGGCAATCGTGCCGCAGGGGCCCGACCTGGTCGAGTGGCGCGTCGACTTTTTCGATGCCATCGCCAACCGGCGCGAGGTGCTCTCCGCCGCGGCGGAACTGCGCGCGCTGGCCGGCGGCGTGCCGATCATATTTACACGGCGCGCCGCGCATGAAGGGGGCGAGCCGATCGCCATCGACGAAGACGCCGTTGTGGCGCTGTACGGAGCGCTGTGCGCCAGCGGCGACATCGACGTCGTCGACTATGAGTTGAGCCAGCCAGAACACCACCGCCGCACGGTGCGCGCGGTGTCGCAGGCGCATGGCGTGGCGCTGATCGTGTCGTGCCATGACTTCCACGCCACGCCTGGCAGCGCCGAGATGGTCGCAACATTGCTGCGCGCGGAACGCGAAGGCGCCGACATCGCCAAGCTGGCGGTGATGCCGTGCGCGCCTGGCGACGTGCTGCGCCTGCTCGACGCCACCTTGCAAGCTGGCGCCGCGCTGCGCATCCCGTTGATCGCGATCGCGATGGGCGCGCTGGGTGCGATGACCCGGATCTGCGGCTGGCAGTACGGATCGAGCGTCACCTTCGCGGTCGGCCAGCGCGTATCGGCGCCGGGGCAGATCCCAACCAAGGAACTGCGCCGCGCGATGGCGGCGCTGGGCGAGCAGCAGGCAAACCGGGTCAGACCCCTGCTGCATGGCCAACTTAGAAAGCGCCGACGTAATTCTCCGCCAGCGCGGTGGCCATCGCGCGCGAGCTGACGACGTTCTCCAGCTCCGCGCGCTGGATCTCGCGCTGAAACGGCGTGGCGTCGGCAAACGTATGCAACAGGCTCGTCATCCACCACGAAAAATACTCGGCCCGCCACACGCGCTTGAGCGCATCGGCCGAATAGCTGTTCAGCCGTTCTTCGCCGCCCTCGCGGTAAAACTGTTCGAACGCCCGCGCCAGCAACTTGACATCGCCAATCGCCAGGTTCATCCCCTTGGCGCCGGTCGGCGGCACGATATGGGCGGCGTCGCCGGCGAGCATCAGGCGGCCCGACTGCATCGGCGCCGAGACGAAACTGCGCATGCCGATGATATTTTTCTGGAAGATCTTCCCTTCGTTCAGGCGCCAGCCGTCGTTGTTTTCCAACCGGCTGTGCAACTCGTGCCAGATGCGATCATCCGACCAGTTGTCGACATGGTCGCTCGGGTCGCACTGAAGATACAGCCGCTGCACCGTCGGCGAACGGGTGCTGACCAGCGCGAAGCCGCGCTCGTGGTGCGCGTAGATCAGCTCCTCCGACGACGGCGCCGATTCGACCAGGATGCCGAACCAGCCGAACGGGTACGTGCGCTGATAGTCCTGGCGCACGCTTGCCGGGATCGCAGCGCGCGATACGCCGTGAAAGCCGTCGCATCCGATGACGAAGTCGGCGTCGATGATCTGCTGCGTGCCGGCGTGCGAGAACCGCACCGACGGCTTGTCGGTGTCGACGCCATGCAGCTCCACGTCGCTGACCTCGAACAGCAAGGCGCCGCCGGCGTCGATGCGCGCGGCCACCAGGTCCTTTATCACCTCGTGCTGCGGGTAGACGGTGATCGCCTTTCCGGTCAATTCGATCAGGTCGATGCGGTGGCGGCGGCCGCCGAACGCCAGTTCGATGCCGTGATGGAGCGCGCCTTCCGAGCGCATGCGCTCGCCCACGCCCGCTTCGGTCAGCAAGTCCATGGTGCCTTGCTCGAGCACGCCGGCGCGGATGGTCGCCTCGATCTCCGGCCGGCTGCGCGACTCGAGCACGATCGATTCGATACCCTGCAGGTGCAGCAAGTGAGATAGCAGCAGGCCGGCCGGGCCGGCGCCGATGATGGCGATCTGGGTGCGCATGGTGTCTCCTGATGTTATTCGTATGCCGCCATGCTAGCGCCGCCAGGCCCCGAATAAAATGGAGAAAACCGCAAATAACTTGTACTATTTATACACGCGCACACTTTTCTGCCCACCCCTTTCCATGCCCACCACCGCATCAGCCCCGCCGCCGGAAGTCCCCCAGTTTGCGCTCTACGGTGAAGCCGCCAGAGCGGAAAACGCCGAGTTCGTCCATATCGAACTGATTGAGACGCGCAGCCGGCTGCACGACTGGCACATTTCCAACCACACCCACCGCGGCCTGTTTCAGGTACTTTTTCTGTACGCCGGCCATGTGCGCGCCAGCGTCGACGGCGCGCTGTGGGAGCGCGACGGCCCCACCGCGATCACGATCCATCCGTCGGTGGTTCACGGTTTCGCGTTTTCGCAGGAGGCGCAAGGCTACGTGCTGACGCTCGACGAGCAGGTGGTGTTTGCCGCCGGCGGCAGCGAAGGCGACATCTTTTCGGCGCTGTTCGTGCAGCCGCTGGCGATCGACCTGGCGCCGGCGCCGCAAGCGCGCGAACGCATCGAGGGGCTGCTCAAGAACCTGATCGCCGAGGCCTCATGGCCGCACTACGGTCACACGCTAATGCTCGAATGGCTGGCGCGCAGCGCCTTGCTGCTGCTGTTGCGGGCGCACGCGGAGCACCGTTTTGCCGGCCAGTCGGGGCATGGCGAGTTCGAACTGTTCACGCGCTTTCGCGCAGAAGTGGAGCGCAACTTCAGGCAGCAGTGGCAGGTCGGCCAGTATGCCGACGCGCTGGGGGTGACGCCGACGCGCCTGAACCGCCTGTGCCTCAAACTGGCCGGCAAATCGGCATTCGACATCGGCCAGGACCGCCTGATGCTGGAAGCGTGCCGCAAGCTCACGTACGCGCCGTCGCCGATCGCCAGCGTCGCCTATCAGCTGGGGTTCCAGGATCCGGCGTATTTCAGCCGCCTGTTCAAGAAGCGTGTCGGCGTCACGCCAAAGCAGTTCCGCGGCCAGGCATCCTAGAGCAAGGCACTCATCTCGACCTGGATCTTGAGCAGCGCCGGCAGGCAGCGTTCGACCATGCTGTCGGCGGCGATGCGCGCCGCGTGCACGCTGACGTTGATCGCGGCGACCGTCTCGCCGCGAAAATTACGCAGCGGGACGGCGATGGTGCGCAGACCCAGTTCAAGTTCCTGGTCCACCAGCGCGTAGCCCTGCGCGCGGGCGCGCCCGATCTCCAGCGCCAGCCTTTCCTTGTCGACGATCGTGTGCCCGGTCATCTGCTCGGGACGCGCGCGTTCGAGGAAGCGGTCGACTTCGTCCTGCGGCAGGCTGGCCAGCAGCACGCGGCCGTTCGCCGTGCAGTAGGCCGGCACCCGCGTGCCCGGCTGCAGCGTGGCCGACACCAGGCGCCCGGCGCTGACGGCCGCCACGCACACCAGGTCGTCGTGATCGAGCACGCCGGCCGACGCCGCCTCTTCCAGCGAGTACGCCAGCCGGTACAGCAGCGGCTGCACGATGCGCGGCAGGCGCGCCGAATGCAGGTACGACTGGCCAAGGCGCAGCACCATCGGCGTCAGCGAGAACAGCTTGTTCTCGTGCCGCATGTAGCCCAGGTGCGCCAGCGTGATCAGGTAGCGCCGCGCCGCCGCGCGCGTCAGGCCGGCGCGCTGCGCCACCTCGGCAATCGTCAAGCGCGCGCGTTCCTGGTCGAACGCCTCGATTACCTGCAGCCCTTTCTCAAGGCCGGCGATGAGGTCGCGCTTGGCAGGCGCGTCGGCTGTACTGTCGATAGAGGCAGGCATAGTCCCAATCATTCGATGGTTTGGGCGATTGTCGCACAATTTGTGCGATCTGCGAATGCCGCGCATCGCTACCATCTTGTTGAGGGCAGCCGATTTGCCTACCATGACCTGGCTCACCCCTCAGTCCAACGTCACCTGCCAGGAGACCTGCTTTGAAATTCGATGCTATCGAACCGGGCGTCTATCCCGAACTGATCTACCCGCCTTACAAGTCGACCATGAAGCGCGGGCCTGCCCAGCCGCTGCTGCGCATCGAAGCTCCGCGCCCGGTCAGCGACAATGTCCGGCCGGCGCCGCGCATCCTGCTGCCGCACGATATGGACCTGACGGCGCAAGGCGACAGCGAGCCGCTCGGCGAAAAAATCGTCGTCACCGGCCGCGTGCTCGATGAAGACGGCAAGCCGGTGCGCGATTCGCTGCTCGAAGTCTGGCAGTGCAACGCGGCGGGCCGCTACCGCCACAAGCGCGACCAGCACAACGCGCCGCTCGATCCAAACTTCAATGGCTGGGGAAAAATGCTGACCGACGAAGACGGCCGCTATCGCTTCGTCACCATCAAGCCCGGTCCTTACCCGTGGGGCAACCACGAAAAGGCATGGCGCCCGGCGCACATCCACTTCTCCATGTTCGGCAACGTCTACGCGCAGCGCCTGGTCACGCAGATGTATTTTCCGAGCGACCCGCTGTTCGACTACGACCCGATCTTCCAGAGCATCCCGGACCTGGCCGCGCGCCAGCGCCTGATCTCGCGCTTCAGCATGGAACAGACGGTCGGCAGCGAAATGCTCGGCTACGAATTCGACATCGTGCTGCGCGGCCGCGACGCCACGCCGATGGGCATCTAAGGAGAATGACATGAGCACCATCACGACTTCGCAAACCATCGGGCCGTTCTCGCACGAAGCCTTCCAGTGGGCGGCCGACATGACCGCCGCGACTGACGCCGGCGCGCCCGCTGTCCTCATCCGCGGCACAATCTACGACGGCGCCGGCGTTCCCATCGACGACGCCCAGCTCGAGGCATGGCTGCCCGACGCCGCTGCCGCCGAAGCGCAGCAGCCGATGCCTGGATTTCGCCGCGTGCCAAGTGGCGCCGACGGCAGCTTCACCTTTCATGCGCCACTGCCGGCGGCTTCCATCGGCGAGCCGCTGATGTACGTCACCGTGTTCGCGCGTGGCCTGGTCAAACACCAGTTCACCGCCCTCTTCCTGGAAGACGACAGCGCCCTGGCCAAATCGGCTATCCTTGGCCAGGTGCCGGCCACGCGCCGCGCCACGCTGGTGGCGCGCAAAGTGGGCGAGCGCGAATACCAGTGGGATATCTGGATGCAGGGCGACAAAGAGACGGTCTTTTTCGACTACGTATAAACAACGGGAGCGGCATTGAGCGTTTCGATTTTCGACAGTTTTCTCACCACGTCCGACATGATCGCGGTGTTCGACGATGCCGCCATCGTGCAGGCAATGTTCCAGTTCGAGCAGGCGCTGTCAAAGGCGCAGGCCGATGAAGGACTGCTGCCGGCCAGCGCCGCGCGCGCCATCGGCGCCGTCTGCAAGGCGCAGCTGTACGACATCGGCGCCATCGTCAGTGCCGGCCGCCGCGCCGGCAGCCTGGCAATCCCGCTGGTGAAGGAACTGACTCGCACTGTCGCGCTGTACGACGCTGAAGCGGCCACTCACGTCCACTGGGGCAGCACCAGCCAGGACGTGATCGACACCGCCATGGTGCTGGCCACGCGCGAGGCGCTGCAACTGCTCGACGACGGCCTGCATGATTTGTGCGGCCACCTGCTCGCGCTGGCCGAACGCCACCTTTCCACGCCGGTACTGGCGCGCACGCTGATGCAGCCCGCCCAGGTAACGAGCTTCGGCTTCAAACTGGTCGGCTGGCTGGCGCCGCTGGCGCGCGCGCGCGCCCGCTTGCGCGAATGCGCCGAACGGGCCTTGCAGCTGCAGCTCGGCGGCGCGGTCGGCACGCTCGCCGTCATGGGCGAGCGCGGCCCCGCGGTGGCGGCGCGCATGGCGGCCGACCTGAAACTCAGGCTTGCCGACGCCGCCTGGCACACGCAGCGCGACGAGTGGGTCCGCCTCGGCCTCGAAGTGGCCGTCCTCACCGGCAGCCTGGGCAAGGTGGCGACCGATCTCAGTCTGATGGCGCAAGGCGAAATCGCCGAACTGGCCGAACCGTCCGGCAATGGCCGCGGCGGATCGTCCGCCATGCCGCACAAGCGCAATCCGGTGTCGGCCATGATTGCGCTGGCCGCCGCCACCCGCACGCCGCAGCACGCGGCGGCGCTGCTGGCGAGCATGGGCCAGCAGCACGAGCGAGGCCTGGGCAACTGGCAGGCCGAATTGGCCGAGTGGCCGGCGCTTTTCCTCAGCGCGCACGGCGCCTTGAATGCGCTGAACGATGCCTTCGCGGCGCTCGCCGTCGACTCGGCCCGCATGCTGCGTAATATCGATGCGCTGCAAGGCCTGGTGTTCGCCGAAGCGGCGTCGATCTACCTGGCCGGCGCGATCGGCCGGCCGCAGGCGCACGCACTGCTCGAGCAGCTGACGCAGCAAGCGCTGGCCAGCGGCCGGCCGCTGGCCGAAGTGCTGCGCGACGCCGTGCAGGCCGATGCCGCCTTGCGCGCCCACATCGACCTCTCCCAGCTCGATGCGCTGTTCGACCCGGTCGCCGCCACTACGCCCGCACGCCGCCTGGCAGAACGCCAGTTGCAGGCGCTGCGCACCAGCAGCGCCGACCTTGATTCCGTCCACCCTTTTACAAAGTGATGCCAGCATGAGCTACGACCCTTTCGACCATCAATTCGCGCGCGGCATGCACAACCGCCGCACCGTGCTGGGCGACGCCTGGGTCGACAAGTCGATCGCCAACGCCAACAGCTTCACCGCCGAATTCCAGGACATGATCACTCGCAATGCGTGGAACGACATCTGGGGCCGCCCGGGACTCGACCACAAGACGCGCCGCACCATCGTCCTGGCGATCACCACGGCGCTGGGCTGCTGGGAAGAGTTCGAGCTGCACGTGCGGGCGGCGCTGCTGGCGCCCGACGACAGCCGGCTGGCGCCCGACGACATCAAGGAAGTGCTGATGCAGTCGGCCATCTACGCCGGCGTCCCCGCCGCCAACACCGCCTTCAGCCATGCGCAGAAAATCCTGCGCGAGCTGGCGCCGCAGATCGGCTACGCACTCGAGCCGGTGTCGCCCGCGTCAGTCTGCCATCCCGGCATCGGCCACGAAGGCCGCACCACCAGCCTGCCGGCGCTGCACTACAGCGTGCGCGCGCCGCGCAGCGGCAAGGCGCCGCGCCACACCGTGGTGCTGAGCCACGCACTCGGCTGCGACCTGACCATGTGGGATCAGCTGGCCAACGAACTGGCGGCCGATTGCCGCGTCATCGCCTACGACCATCGCGGCCACGGCAGTTCCGACACCCTGCCCGGCATGGCGACAATGGCCGATCTGGCGGACGACGCCGCGCGCCTGCTGCGCGAACTCGATTCCGGTCCGGTAGTGTGGATCGGCCTGTCGATGGGCGGCATGGCCGGCCAGGAACTGGCGCTGCGCCATCCGTCCCTGGTGCGCGCACTGGTGCTGGCCGATACCACCTCGGGCTATCCGGAAGCGGTGCGCGCGGTATGGGAGCAGCGCATTGCGACAGTGCGCGAACAAGGGATGGACGTGATTGGCGACGCCGTGATGGGACGCTATTTCCATGACGCGTTCCGCGCCGAGCACGCACCGATCGTCGCGCGTTTTCGCCGGCGCCTGGTGACGACCGACGCGCCAGGCTACATCGCCTGCTGCAACGCGGTTGGCAACGTCGACACCATCGCGCGGCTTGGCGCCATCGCGGCGCCGACGCTGGTCATCGTCGGTGAGCTCGACCAGGGCACGCCGGTGGCGATGGCGCAGCAGCTGGCCGACGGCATCCCCGGCGCGCGGCTGCAGGTGCTGGCCGGCGCGTCGCACCTGAGCGCGATCGAGCAGCCGCAGGGATTTGCCGCAGCCATCGTCCGTTTCCTCGCTAACATCTAGCGCGATAGATATCGTTAACGTAAAAACCGTCGTGGGGGGGGGGGGGGGGGGGGGGCCGGGGGGGGGGGGGCAGAGGGATGGGGAGACCCCCCGCTCCCCCTACAAACCACATGCTTTATATATCTAATAAAACCAACCCCCCGCGGGCCCCCCTGTGCGCCCCCCACGACGGTTTATGGGTCAACGCAGTGATTACACGCCCGGATCACGCACCTTCTCGACCTTGTCGAATTCGACGTTGAACATCGCGCCGCCAACCATCTCGCCGCGGCGGATATAGACGTTCTGGATGATGTCGCGCGTGTTGGCGTCGATCGACACCGGGCCGCGCACGCTGGTCCACGCCATGCCTTTCATCGCCGCGATCAGCTTTTCGCCGTCGCTGTCGCCGCCGGTCTTGGTCAGCGCCTGGTACAGCAGGTGCATGCCGTCGTACGCGCCGACCGAGTGGAAGTTCGGCCGCATGCCCTTGTTCGCTTTCATGAACGCGTCGACGTAGGCCTTGTTCTCCGGCGACGGATGCGCGGCCGAATAGTGGTGGCTGCTGACGACGCCGTTGGCGGCGCTGCCGATGGTGGTCAACAGGTCGTCGTCGAGCACGTCGCCGGTGCAGATCAGGCGGATGCCGGCAGCGGCCAGGCCACGGTCGGTGAACTGCTTGAGCACCGCGGCGCCTTCGCCGGACGGCACGAACACGAACAGCGCATCGGGCTTGGCGTCCTTGACGCGTGCCAGGAACGGCGCGTAGTCAGGGTTGCGCAGCGGCGCGCGCAGCGATTCGACCACCTTGCCGCCGCCTTCGGAGAAGCGGCTGATGAACACTTTTTCGGCGTCGATGCCGGGACCGTAGTCGCTGACGAAGGTCGCGACCGTCTTGATCTTGTTCTTCGCCGCCCACTCCGCCATTGGCGCGGTGACCTGGGCCAAGGTGAAGCCGGTGCGCACGATGAACGGCGAACGCTGAGGAATCACCGACGTCGCGGCGGCCATCACGATCATCGGCACCTTCGCCTGCGTGGCGACCGGCGCCGCGGCGAACGCCAGCGGGGTCAGGCCGAAGCCGGCCAGCACTTCGACCTTGTCGCGCGAAACCAGTTCCTGCGCCAGGCGCTTGGTGGTGTCGGGCGCGACGCCGCCGTCATCCTTCAGCAGGATCTCGATCTGGCGGCCGGCAACGGTGGAGCCGTGCTTCTGGATGTACAGCTTGACGGCAGCTTCGATCTGGCGGCCGGTGGAGGCGAACGGGCCGGACATCGGCACGATCAGGCCGACCTTCAGTGGTCCGGCAGTGGCGCCGAACGCGAGCGACGGCAGCAGCCCGGCCGACAGCGCGGCGGTCGCCGTGCCGAGCATCAGGTGGCGGCGTTGTTTGTTGATTGGTTCGGTCATGTTGTCTCCATTATCGTTTTTTGGATGGCGGGGGGGGTTATAGGTCAAGCGACAGCACTGCGCTTTTCGAGCGCGAACAGCAAGGGGTAAACTGGTCGTTGGCAGCGCGTTCCTCGTCCGTCAGGTAGACGTCGCGGTGGTCCGGCACGCCGCCCGTCACGCGCGTCAGGCAGGTGCCGCAGACGCCCTGCTCGCACGACACCGGAATGTCGATGCCGTGTTCGGCGAGTACCTCGACCACAGTGCGGCCGGGTGGAATGGTGAACACCTGGCCGCTGGAGACGCGCTTGACGTCGAATGCGGTGTCGCCGGCGTCGTCCACCGGTGCTGCGCTAAAGTACTCGCGGTGCACCTGCGCGGCCGGCCAGCCGAGGGCATTGGCCGCGCCCAGCACATGGTCGATGTAGCCGCCCGGTCCGCACACGTAGATGTGCGTGTCGGCGCGCGGCGCGCCGAGCTCAGCGGCGCAATCGAGCCTTTGGGCGGCGTCGCCGCTGTCGTAGTGCAGGTGCACGCGCGCGGCGTATGGCGCCGCGGCGATGCGCTGCAGGAATGCGGCGCGTTCCGGCGTACGCGCGCTGTAGTGCATCTCGAAGTCGGCGCCGGCGCCGGCCAAGGCCTCGGCCATCGCAAGGATTGACGTGACGCCGATGCCGCCGGCGAACAGCACGCTGCGCGCAGCCGGCTCCAGCGGGAAATGGTTTTTCGGCGCGCTGATCGTGATCAGGTGGCCGGCTTCGATCTCGTCGTGCATCGCGGTCGAGCCGCCACGCGATGCGGGATCGCGCAGCACCGCGATCAGGTAGCGATGCCGCTCCTGCGGCGGATTGCACAGCGAGTACTGGCGCAGCAGGCCGTCGCGCAAATGCACGTCGATGTGCGCGCCGGCCTCGAACGCCGGCAGCGGCGCGCCGTCGGCAGCGACCAGCTCGAAGCTGCTGATGCCGTCCGCCTCGCTGACCTTGCGCGCAACGCGCACTTGCAGCGTGCTCACGACGGCAGCTCCCTGGCGAGCCACTTGTCGAGCACCTTGCGCGACTGCACGCCGCCAGCGTCGATATTAAGCGCCAGCAGTTTGCGCTCCGGGTACTTGAGGTGATTGGCCTGCTGCAGTTCGAGCATCTGGCGGTCTTCGCTGAAGATCTGGTGCTGGCCGTCGCGGATGGTGGCCGTCAGCGCGGCGTCATCGGCCTTGAAGTTGCGCGCCATGCCCCAGAAGTACCAGTGCGACGTTTCGGTCTCGGGCGTGATGAAGTCGACCACGATGGACGACGCCTTGACCGCGGCCGGCGCATCGTAGCCGCCGTTGCCGGCGTGGGCCACGCCGACTTCGATCATCACGTGCGACGGCGGCGAAAAACGGCACACCTGCCAGCGGTCGACCGGCACGTCGTCGGCCAGGCCGTTGCCGCGCAGGGCGGCGCGCCAGAACGGCGGCGCGCTGATGTTTTCCATGTAGCGGCTGGTGACCACCTGCTCGCCTTCGACGCGGGTGGCCACCGGCGACTCGTCGATTTCCTTCTGGCCGATGGAGGACGCATGCACGTACGTTTCGTGCGTCAGGTCCATCAGGTTGTCGATCATCAGGCGGTAGTCGCAGTTGATGTGAAACAGCCCGCCGCCGTAGGCCCACTCGGGATTGTCGGCCCACTCGAGGTGATGGATCTGCGCCGGGTCGGCCAGCTCCTTTTCGCCCGGCCAGACCCAGATGAAGCCATAGCGCTCTTCGACGGCGTAGCTGCGGATGCACGGGAAGCCGCGCACGCGCTGGCCCGGCATGCTGACGGTCTTGCCGTCGCAGCCCATTTCGAGGCCGTGATAACCGCATACCAGGTTGCCGTCGCGGACAAAGCCGAGCGACAGCGGCGCGCCACGGTGCGGGCAGAAGTCCTCGACTGCGGCGACCTTGCCTTCGGCGCCGCGGTAGAACACGATCTTCTCGCCGCAGACCTGGCGCCCGAGCGGCTTGTCGGCGATTTCGTCCGGCGTGCAGGCCACGTACCATGCGTTTTTTGGGAACATGCTGGTCTTCCTCCTTCATACTTTATTCAAATATTCAGTACACTGAATGTGAAGCCAAGTATACTGCGTTGACCGGCGAAGTAAACGCCCGATTCGAACTTTCCATGCTGCGACGCACAAGACCATGATCAGCAAGCTCCCTACCGCCGACACCGACCTGACCCGGCTCGATGAACACCCGGGTCACCTGCTGCGCCGCGCCCAGCAGATCTCCGTCTCCATGTTCCACGACGAAGTCGGCGGCGAGCTCACGCCGGTGCAGTTCGCCATGCTGCGCTGCCTGGCCGACCATCCCGGCATCGACCAGGTGTCGCTGGCCGGCATTGCCGCCATCGATACCTCGACCGGCGCGACCGTGTGCGCCCGGCTCGAGGAAAAGGGCCTGCTCGAGCGCAAGGTGATACCGCACAACCGGCGCCAGCGCGCCCTGACCATCACGGCCGACGGCGAGCGGCTGCTGGCCAGCCTGGTGCCGGCCACGCGGCGCCTGCGCGAGCGCCTGCTGGCGCCGCTGACGGCAAGCGAGCAACAGCAATTCATGGCGCTGCTCGACCGGCTGGTACGCGCCAACAACGAGCAAAGCCGCGCGCCGTTGGCGAAGCGCGGAAGCTGATCGAGGGGTCAGACCCGATCGAGGGGTCAGACCCGATTCTTCTTTTGGGGTCTGACCCCGGTGTCGTTGGCGCCGGCAAATCCGGCGTCTGACCCTAAGCGCAAAATCGGGTCAGCCCCCTGCTGTTACTGCTGTCATGCCACCGACACCAGGCGGTCGAGTTTGTCGCCGTCGGCCAGCAGACTGGCGCTGTCGGAGTCGTGCACGATGCGGCCGCGGTCGAGCACAATGGCGCGCTCGGTCAGCGACAGCGCCAGGCGCGCGTGCTGCTCCACCACGATGACGGACATGCCTTCGTCCTTCACCAGGCGCCGCACCACGCGCACCAGCTCCTGCACGATGATCGGCGCCAGGCCTTCCATCGGCTCGTCGAGCAGCAGGATGCGCGGATTCGTCATCAACGCGCGCGCGATCGCCAGCATCTGCTGCTCGCCACCGGAGAGCTCGTTGCCCATGTTGTGGCGCCGCTCCAGCAGGCGCGGGAACACTTCGTAGACCTTTTGCAGCGTCCACGGACCAGGACGCGCCACCACCGTCAGGTGCTCTTCCACCGTCAAGGTCGGGAACATGTGGCGCTCCTGCGGCACCCAGCCCAGGCCCGCGCGCGAGCGCTTCCAGGTCGGCACCTTGGCCAGGTCGCCGCCGTCCCAGCGGATCGCGCCGCGGTGCAGGCGCGTAATGCCCATCAGCGTCACCAGCAGGCTGGTTTTGCCGACGCCGTTGCGGCCCAGCAGCGCCAGGCTGTCGCCCTCGTTCATCGCGAACGACACGTCTTCGAGCACGATCGATTCGCCATAGCCGGCGCTGACCCTCTCCACTGCCAGCAACTCACGCATGTTCGGCCTCCCCCAGATAGACTTCCTTGACGCGCGGATCGGCCGAGATTTCAGCAGGCGTCCCCTCGGTCAGCACTTTACCGCCCACCATGACCGTGATGCGGTCGGCGAATCGGAACACCAGTCCCATGTCGTGTTCGATGAACACCACCGTGACGTCGCGCGGCAGCTGGGCGATCACCTCGAACAACTCGCGGCTTTCGGCCGACGGGATGCCGGCGGCCGGCTCGTCGAGCAGCAGGATCGACGGCTTGGTCGCCAGCGCCAGCGCAATTTCCACCAGTCGCTGCTTACCGTACGCCATGCTGCGCGTGACGGTGTTGGCCTCGGCCGTCAGCTTCAGCGTCGCCAGCAGCGCCATCGCCTCGTCGACCACGTCCTGGTGGCTGGCCACGGTCTTGTACCAGACGCCCTGCAGGGCGCGCCGCTCGCTCACCGCCAGCACCACCGACTCGAGCACCGTCATGCCGGCGAACAGGGTGTTGATCTGGAAGGTGCGCGTCATGCCCAGCTTGACGCGCTGGTGCTGCGCCAGGTGGGTGATGTCGGTGTCGCCCATCCAGACCTTGCCGGCGGTCGGCGCCAGGCCGCCCGTCAGCAGGTTGATGAAGGTGGTCTTGCCGGCGCCGTTCGGGCCGATCAGCGCGTGGCGCGCGCCCGGCTGGAACGTCAGGCTGACGTCGCTGTTGGCGGCGAAGCTGCCGAAGCTCTTCGACAGCGCCTCGGTGCGCAGCGTCTGCGCGCCCGGATTGGAGACGGGATTCATGCTTTCTCCTTGACGAACAACTGCTTGAGGCGATCGAGGCCGCCAAGGACGCCGCCGCGCGCGAACAGCACGATCAGCACCAGCAGCAGGCCGATGTAGAACTGCCAATAGGCGGGATTGAGGCCGGCGATGTAGTCCTGCGCCACCATGAACACGATGGCGCCGATCAGCGCGCCGTACAGGCGGCCGGTGCCGCCCAGGACCAGGATGATCAGCAGTTCGGCCGAACGGGGAAAACTCAGCACATCGAGACCGACGAACTGGGTGGTCTGCGCCAGCAATGCGCCGGCCACGCCGGCGACCGCGGCGCTGACGGTAAACACCGCGCGCAGCCGGCGGTTGACGTCGACGCCGATGGCCGGCATGCGCCGTCCACCTTCACGGATGCCGACCAGGCTCAGGCCAAACGGCGACTGCACCAGGCGCCGGATGACGACGAACAGCAGGAACAGGACGACGAAGCTGTACACGTACGCCGTCTTGCCTTCCAGGTCGAACTCGAACACGCCGAACAGCTTACCGACCATCATGCCGGACAGGCCGTCGACGCCGCCGGTGATGAAGGCGGCCTTGTTGGCAGCTTCAAACAGCATCAGGCCGATGCCGAGCGTGACCATCAGGCGCGTCAGGTCCTGGCCCCGCACCACCAGGAAGCCGGTGATGTAGCCGAACAGCGCGGCCACCGCCGCAGCCGCCAACAGGCCGCTGATCGGCTCGCCCCAGCCGTGCACCGCCAGCAGGCCGGCGGTGTAGGCGCCGAGGCCGAAGAAGGCGGCGTGGCCGAGCGAGACGATGCCGGCGTAGCCGAGAATCAGGTCGAGCGACAGCGCGAACAGCGCGACGATCATGATCTGGCTGATCAGGACCAGGTAGCCGGTAAAGGCGAAATAGGCGGCGACCGGCAGCAGCCAGAAGGCGATTTCGAGTGCCGACCAGCGGCCGTTGGCCAGCCGGGGTACAGGCGCGGCCAACTTCGCCGTCACCGGTGCTTCATTCATGATGCTCATGCTTTCCTCCGGATCAGGCCAGCGGGGAAGGCGATCAGCAGCACGACCATCAGGCCGTAGATGACGAAGGCGCCAACCTGCGGCACGTAGTATTTGCCGGCCACGTCGAACACGCCAAGGATGATCGCGGCGAGCAGCGGGCCCTTGATGGTACCGGCGCCGCCGACGGCCACCACCAGCAGGAAGTACACCATGTACTTGACCGGGAAGGTCGGGTCGAGCCCCAGCACGTCGATGCCAAGGCCGCCGCCAAGGCCGGCGAGGCCGGAGCCGAGCGCGAACGTCAGGCTGAACACGCGGCTGACGTTGATGCCAAGGCCGGCGGCGGCGGTCTGGTTGTCGACCGAGGCGCGGATCTGCGCGCCGAAGCGGGTGCGCTCGATCAGCAGGCCGAGGGCGATGGTGACCAGAACGACGACGGCGATCAGGAACAGGCGGTAGGCGCCGACGTCCATGCCGAGCAGCGGAACCTGGCCGCGCAGCCAGTCGGGCAGCACCACCGGTTGCTGGGTGGGGCCAAAGAAGAAGGTGGCGCCGGCCACCGCCATGAAGGTCAGGCCGATCGAGAACAGCACCTGGTCGAGGTGGCTGGCCTTGTAGAGGCGCCGGTACAGCAGGCGTTCGAGCACGAAGCCGACCAGTGCCGCCGCGATGAATGCCAGCGGCAGCGTGGCGATGAACGGCACGCCGAGGCGCGACAGCAGCATGACGCTGACGTAGCCGCCCAGCATGGCAAAGGCGCCGTGCGCCAGGTTGATGAAGTTCATCATGCCCATCGTGACCGACAGGCCGACGCTGATGAGGAACAGCAGGCTGCCGTAAGCGATGCCGTCGAACAGGACGCCGAGGAAGTTACCTAGCATGGCCGGGCCCTCCCCTTGCGCGGGACGCGAGTGTGATTGTCATTGCTGTCTCCTTCTCTTCTTTTGTATGTCTATTTTTTCCGCCAGCGGCGGATCAAACGCGTTCGATCACGATGGCGATGCCCTGCCCCACGCCGATGCACATGGTACACAGGGCGTAGCGGCCACCGCTGCGATGCAGCTGGTACATCGCCGTGGTGACCAGCCGCGCGCCGCTCATGCCGAGCGGGTGGCCGAGGGCGATCGCGCCGCCGTTCGGATTGACGCGCTCGTCGTCGTCGCGCAGGCCGAGCATGCGCATCACCGCCAGGCCCTGCGAGGCAAACGCTTCGTTCAGTTCGATCACGTCCATCTGGTCGAGCGTCATGCCGAGGCGCGCCAGCAGCTTTTGCGTGGCCGGCGCCGGGCCGATGCCCATCACGCGCGGCGCCACGCCGGTGGTGGCCATGCCGACGATGCGCGCCTTTGGCGTCAGGCCATGACGGTCGGCCGCTGCGGCGCTGGCCAGCAGCAAGGCGCAGGCGCCATCGTTGACGCCCGACGCATTCGCCGCGGTGACGCTGCCGTCAGGGCGCACCACGCCTTTCAGCTTGGCCAGCGCTTCCATGGAGGACAAGCGCGGATGCTCGTCGTGTTCGAAAATGATCGGCTCGCCCTTCTTCTGGGCCAGCTGCACCGCG
The DNA here is from genome assembly GCF_049897565.1 of Massilia sp. TWR1-2-2. Taxonomy (NCBI): domain Bacteria; kingdom Pseudomonadati; phylum Pseudomonadota; class Betaproteobacteria; order Burkholderiales; family Oxalobacteraceae; genus Massilia; species Massilia sp. TWR1-2-2. The sequence continues at coordinate 174,086 of NZ_JAFCWM010000005.1, forward strand.
ACGATTTCCTGCGCCAGGATGCCATCCTTCTGCGCGCGCGCGGCCTTGGCCTGGCTGTTGAACGCGAACAGGTCCTGGTTGGCGCGGCTGATGGAAAACTCCTCGGCGACGTTTTCGGCCGTCTCCGGCATCGCGTCGGTGCCGTACATCTTCTTCATCAGCGGGTTGACGAAGCGCCAGCCGATGGTGGTGTCGTAGATGGCCGCCTGGCGCGAAAATGCCGTGTCGGCCTTGCCCATGACGAAAGGCGCGCGCGTCATCGACTCGACGCCGCCGGCGATCATCAGGTCGCAGTCGCCGGCGCGGATTGCGCGCGCGGCCGAACCGACGGCGTCCATGCCCGATCCGCACAGGCGGTTGACGGTGGACCCGGGCACGTCTTGCGGCAGGCCGGCCAGCAGCGCCGACATGCGCGCGACGTTGCGGTTGTCTTCGCCGGCCTGGTTGGCGCAACCGTAGATGATGTCATCGATCGCGCTCCAGTCGACGCCCGGATTGCGGCGCATCAGTTCGCGCAGCGGCAGCGCGCCCAGGTCGTCGGCGCGGATGTCTTTCAGCGCGCCGCCGTAGCGGCCGATCGGGGTGCGGATGGCGTCGCAGATAAAGGCGTCGTTCATGGCTGTGCTCCAGGTGCTTGTTTGATTAGTGTGGCGCCGGTGCGCGCCTGCAGTTCGGCGAAATCGAGGCCGGGCGCCATCTCGCGCACTGCCAGGCCGGCCGGCGTGATGTCGAGCACGGCCAGGTCGGTGTAGATTCGGCTGACGCAGGCAACCGCCGTCAGCGGATAGCTGCACTGGTCGACGATCTTGCTTTCGCCCGTTTTGGTCTGGTGGTCCATCATGACGAACACCTGGCGTGCGCCGAGGGCCAGGTCCATCGCGCCGCCGACGGCGGGAATGGCGTCCGGCGCGCCGGTATGCCAGTTGGCCAGGTCGCCGCCGCCGGAGACCTGGAAGGCGCCGAGCACGCAGATGTCGAGGTGCCCGCCGCGCATCATCGCGAACGCATCGGCGTGGTGGAAGTAGGCGCCGCCGGTGAGCAAGGTGACCGGCTGCTTGCCGGCGTTGATCAGGTCTTCGTCCTCTTCGCCGGGCGCCGGCGCCGGGCCCATGCCGAGCAGGCCATTTTCGCTGTGCAGGAAGATCTCGCGGTCGGCCGGCAGGTAGTTGGCGACCTTGGTCGGCAGCCCGATGCCGAGGTTGACGTAGGCGCCTTCAGGGATATCTTGCGCCACGCGGGCGGCGATCTGGTCACGCGTAAAAGGAACGATCACACAGCCTCCCGGACGACACGTTGAACGAAAATACCGGGCGTGACGATCGCTTCCGGATCGAGTTCGCCCAGCGCCACCACTTCGCGCACCTGCGCGACGGTGATTTTTGCGGCGGCCGCCATGATGGGGCCGAAATTGCGCGCCGTCTTGCGGTACACGAGGTTGCCCCAGCGGTCGCCGCGGTGCGCCTTGATCAGCGCGAAGTCGGCGTGGATGGGCGACTCGAGCACGTAGTGGCGGCCGTCGATGAGGCGCGTCTCCTTGCCAACGGCGAGCAGGGTGCCGTAGCCGGTCGGCGTGAAGAAGCCGCCGATGCCGGCGCCGGCGGCGCGAATGCGTTCGGCCAGGTTGCCCTGCGGGGTCAGTTCGAGTTCGATCTCGCCGGCGCGGTACAGCGCATCGAACACCTGCGAATCGGCCTGGCGCGGGAACGAGCAGATGATCTTGCGCACGCGCCCTGCCTTGAGCAGCGCGGCCAACCCGGTTTCGCCGTTGCCGGCGTTGTTGTTGACGATGGTGAGGTCGCGTGCGCCCTGCGCGATGAGCGCGTCGATCAGCGCGGACGGCATGCCGGCGTTGCCGAAGCCGCCGATCATGACGGTGGCGCCGTCGTGCACGTCGGCCACGGCGCGCTCCAGGGATTCAAAGGTTTTGTCGATCACGAGTTGTCTCTTCTATTAAGTGTTCGCTTGTAAATCGTCGAAATGTGTTCGATAATCGAACTAATGTTTTACTACCGCACAAATGAAGTGTAGCGAACCGCCCCCGCCGCGGTCAAGCGAAACATGCGGTGAACACAAACGGCGGCCACTCGACTAGAATCACGCCCACTGGCGCGGCAAGGCGGCGCCCGCAAGGACTCTGACAAGCACATGGCCAAGACAACCTCCAAACCAGCAGCGGCCGCACCGGCGACGGTGGCCGACGCGCCCGAGCGCAGCATCGCCGAAGAGATCGATGCGCTGACCGATCCGAGCTTCATGACGTCGCTGGCGCGCGGGCTGGCGGTACTGCGCGCGTTCAGCGATTCGCGGCGCGCGCTGACGATCGCGCAGATCAGCCAGAAAACCGGGATTCCGCGTGCGGCCGTGCGGCGCTGCCTGCACACGCTCAAGCAGCTCGGGTACGCCGAAGCGGAGATGAACAATTTTTCGCTGCGCCCGAAAGTACTCACGCTCGGCTACTCGTATTTGTCGTCGACGCCGCTGGCGGTGTCGTCGCAGCCGTACCTGAATAACGTCAGCCGCGCGCTCAACGAATCGTGTTCGCTGGCAGTGCTCGACGACAGCGAGGTGCTGTACATCGCCCGCTCGGCGACGTCGCGCGTGATGTCGGTGGCGCTCAACGCCGGCAGCCGGCTTCCCGCGTACTGCACGTCGCTCGGTCGCGTGATGCTGGCCCATCTCGAGCCGGATGAACTGGATGCCTACTTCGCCCGCACCAAGCTGCGGCCGATGACCGAGCGCACGGTGGTGTCGCAAAAGCGCCTGCGCGAAATCCTCGCCGGCGTGCGCCAGCAGGGTTACGCGATCAACGACGAGGAGCTGGAGCTGGGCCTGCGTTCGATCGCGGTGCCGGTGCGCGGCGCGTCGGGCAAGGTGCTGGCGGCGCTGAACGTCGGCGCGCAGGCGGCGCGCGTGAGCACGACGCAGATGGAGACGGAGTTCCTGCCGGTGCTGCAGCGTGGGGCGCAGGAGCTGTCGATACTGCTGCCGTGATCTGGACATAAGGTCGGCAGGCGTTTGCAGTTCGTGCTGTGGGCAACTTCCGCCAGCTTCCGGTCAAAGCAGTTAGCCTGCTACAAAACATATGCTATCGGGTCGACTGCCGTCGAGTCAACGTGACGTACCTTGCGGTACCCATGCTGACTGGTGCAACCGTGCCCTTGATCGTCGACTTTCTGTTGCCCCGCCGCCCTGTTTCGCATCAGGCGAAGGATGCTGCCACAAGGAACGCATGGCGCGACTATGTTTTCGGCAGAGCATTCCAGGCTTGGCCCGCGAGACCACTGCACGACTATCGGCTAAAATTCACCATGGTGTACCTGTCTGAGGACCCGAGGCCTGGTGACATCAATAATTTCGTCAAGCCCATACAAGATGCATTGTGTACGTTGGTTTACGCCGATGACTCCATGATTCTGGACGTTTCTGCCCACATGCGCTATTTGAGCGAGCCAACCGCTATTCGCGGGCTGCCGCGAAAACTGGCTCAGGCCGTCATCGACGGGCAAGCATGCGTCTACGTTGCGATATCGGACTCGTCCGCGCTCGCCGAGGAACTGAAATGAATATGATGAAGAGCTTGCAAGCCGAGCGGTTGATCGCAAAACGGTATGAAGAGCGCGGCTATGTTGTGACTCTCGGGCCGCCGCCATCGAGGATACCGTTCCCGCTGGGCGATCACATACCCGACATACTGGCGACGAAGGGTTCCGAGAATATTCTCATCGAAGTAAAAGCCCCGGGTGCGAGAACAGATTCCAATTCTTATTTTCGTTTGGACCAGCAGGCACAACAGCACCCAGGCTGGCAGTTCATGCTTGTAACCGTGAGCGACGATGAACTTCAACAAAGTGCGTCGAGCCTTACCAGCGACCTCAGCGTCGAATCAATCCGCGAAATCCTACGCAACATGGATGCATTGGTCGACGATGCGAGGATGTCAGGATTAGTTTTACCTGGTCTTTGGATGGCATACGTTTTCGCCCTGCGCATGCTGGTGTTGGAAGAACATGTCGAGACGGACGGCTACACTGACCTCAGTTTGATAAATCGAGCGTATTCTGAAGGGATCATCTCTATTGAGGAATACGAGACAGCCCGACGTCTAATGACGCTTCGCAACCAAGCTGTGCACAGTCTAAAACCGACGGCGACTCCTGCTGATTGCAAGCTTCTGCGGCAAATGGCCGACAAACTCCTGGATCGACTGCCTGCTTCGCTCGCATCGGCGCAAGTGACTGAAGAAACGAGCAAATGAAAACTAGCAGGTAGCGCATCTGCGATCACTAGCTCGCGTGCTTTTGCATGAACACCGAAAGCGGATCCTCCGGATAATCTCCAAACGGCCCCCGGCACTGGTAACCCAGGCGTTCATACAAAATAAGCGCTTCACGCATCGTCGGGCCCGTCTCCAGCATGAAGGTGCGGCATCCCTGCTGCTCTGCTTTCGCTTCCAGGCTTTCGATCAGCCTGCGGGCGACTCCGTTGCCGCGTGCCGTCGGGCGCACATACATCCGTTTGATTTCGCCATACTCCGGCTTGATGACGATGGCGCCGCAGCCTATCGGTGCGCCATCGGCAGTCCGAACTACGGCAAACAGGACACTAGGATCGAACAGCGATGCCATGTCCAGCGCGTAGACGTTTTCGGGCGGATAAAGCGAATACAAGTATGCATCCAGTTCACCGATCAATTCGTGTACATCAGGTTGATCTGGGGTTTCGAATGCAATCTGCATGAGCCGCTTCCGCTATCGTTGTGGGGGATTGAACCAGTTTATCACTGCCTTGCCCAGGCACCGGCAACCGGCGGGGCGGCCGCTCGATACCTGACGATGCAAAACGAAAAAAAGGCGGCCGAAGCCGCCTTTTTTTGCATCAACGCTTAGAACATGTGGCGCAAGCCGCCCATCAAACCATTCTGCGTCTTGCCCGCACCAACCGTGCCGCCGGCATCCAGCGCCACTGCCGACGTACCCTTGTTCTTCATCTGGCCAATCGCTGCGTAGACCGCGGTGCGACGGGAGAAGTTGTAGGTCGCGCGCGCGGCCATGAAGGTGACGTCGTTCGGGCTGTCCTTGGTGTCGCGCTTTGCGACCTGGGCGTCGATCACCACTGCCGGCGTCAGCGGGTGGCTCACGCCGAGGTAGTACAGGTCCAAATCGGACGGACCGGTGACGGCGCGCAGCTTGCGCGCGATGATGCCGGCGCCGATCTTGGTCGCGCCCAGCATCGCGTAGCCGTTCAGCGTGGTGCGCTTGTCGGTGTTGGCGCTGCTGGCGAGCCCGCCGGCGGCGCCGGTGTTGCCGTACAAAACGTCGTACGAGGCGCTGACGCCGAATGCCTTGGTGTCGTAGGCGAGCATGCCGGTGACCTGACGGCAGGCTTTCGAATTGCCGGCTACTTCGCCGGCGCAATTGGTCGCGGCAGGGCCGCCGGCGGCGGACGTATCGCGGCCGGTGCTGTAGGTGGCGCCCACGGTCACGCCCGAAAACACGCCGAGGTAGCCGATGGCGTTATCGCTGCGCGCGTTCGGCAGGTAGCCGTCGATGCTGCCGATGGCGAACAGGTTCGGTCCGAGCACGTCGGCCTTCTGCGGCGCCAGGTAGGTCATGTTGTTCTGGCGGCCCAGCGTGAAGGTGCCGAAGGCGCCTTTCAGGCCGACGTTGGCCTGGCGGCCGAACAAGCGGTTGCCCTGGCCGATGGTGCCGCTGTCGAGGCCGAAGCCGTTTTCCAGCACGAAGAACGCCTGCAGACCGTTGCCCAGGTCTTCGGTGCCGCGAAAGCCGATGCGCGACGGGAACGAGCTGGTCAGCGAAGGCATCTTGAGGATATTGTCGCCCGCCGCGTTGATGTTGGTGGTGTAGACCAGGCCGCTGTCGACGATGCCGTATACGGTCACCGAACTCTGGGCCATGGCCGCGCTTGCGCACAGGCCGCAAAGCAAGGCGCAAGCGCTGCGAATCGTGTTATTCATTGTGTTGTCTCCTATGGGTTGTAGAACTGGGCCCTGCTGAAGCAGGATATTAGTGACCAAATTATTTGTGCGGTAATCGAACAATAGGTTGTTTATCGAACGCTGATTGGATACTATTGTTACCGCGACGCATTGTCAAGAACACAGTTCCGTTAGTTCATGAGACAGTGTCGTCCGCGCGCGACACCGCTTGCCGGCTCGAATTGGCAGGCGCCGTGCGCCCCAAATCAAACGCACCGGAGACTGAAATGACAATCAAAAACACCGCCGCGCTGGCGGCGCTGGCCGCAGCGACGATGCTCGGCGCGCCGCTGGCGCAGGCGCAGGACACCATCAAGGTCGGCTTGATCGCGCCGTTCTCCGGCCCGTTCGCCGACTACGGCAAGCAGATGGAAGGCGGCATCAAGGCGTACATGGCGCTGCATGGCGACACCGTCGCCGGCAAGAAGATTCAGATCATCATGAAGGACACCACCGGCCCGGCGCCGGAAGTGGCCAAGCGCCTGGCGCAGGAACTGGTGGTGCGCGACAAGGTCGATTTCCTGGCCGGCTTCGGCCTGACGCCGGAAGCGATGGCGGTCGCGCCGATTGCCGAGCAATCGAAGACGCCGATGATCATCATGAACGCGGCGACGTCGGTCATCACCACCAAGTCGAACTACATCGCGCGCTTCTCGATGACGCTGCCGCAGATTTCGGCGCCGATGGGCACCTGGGCGAGCAAGAACAACATCCGCAAAGTGGTCACGCTGGTGGCCGACTACGGTCCCGGCATCGATGCCGAAACCGCGTTCAAGGAGACCTTGGTAAAAGGCGGCGGCACGGTGACCGAGGCGATCCGCGTACCGCTGAAAAATCCCGATTTCTCGCCGTTCATCCAGCGCATCAAGGATGCCAAGCCGGATGCGGTGTTCGTGTTCGTGCCGGCCGGCGAGCAGAGCATTGCGTTCATGAAGGGCTACCGCGAGCGCGGCCTGGCCGAAGCCGGCATCAAGGTCATCGGCACCGGCGACCTGACGGACGACCACGTGTTGCCGGCGATGGGCCCGGCAACCTTGGGCGTGATCACGACGTTCCACTATTCGGCGGCGCACAAGTCGCCTGAGAATGCGGCATTCCTGAAGAGCTTCGCCAGCGCCAACCCAAGCGGCGGCCGGCCGAACTTCATGGCCGTCGGCGCGTACGACGGCATGGCGGCGATCTACGAAGTAGCGCGCAAGCTGAACGGCAATATCGACGGCGACAAGGCGATGGCAGTGCTGAAGGGGATGAAGCTGAACAGCCCGCGAGGCCCGATCATGATCGATCCGGCCACCCGCGACGTCGTGCAGACGGTGTATGTGCGCAAGGTCGAGCAGGTCGGCGGCGAACTCTACAACGTCGAGTTCGACAAGTTTACCGACGTCAAAGATCCAGGCAAGTAATCGCACAACCGGGGTCAGACCTAGGTCTGACCCCGTGCTGCCGGTCTGACCCCGTGCTGCCGCCGTTACATCAACCGACGTTGGCGCCACGCGCCGCCAACGCCGCGCGCACGCCGGCGCCGTAAGCCGGGTCGGCCTTGTCGAAGTGGCCCAGCTGGCGCTGCAGGATGTCGGCATCGACCTGGCTCAGCGGACCGGCCAGGTTGCTGCACAAGCTCAGCTTTTCCTGCGCCGTCATCAGGCGGAACAAGTTGCCGGCCTGGGTGAAGTCGTCTTCCTTGCCGCGTCCATCGTAACGTCCGGCCGCGCCGCTCAATGCCAGCGGCGGTTCGCCGTTGCCCATGCCGCTGTCAGGCAAGCCGGCCGCCTCGACGGTGGCGTAGTTGCGCGATGCGCCGCCGTTTTGCGCCACCATCTCGCCATCACGCTGCTGGTTGTAGACCGGGCAGCGCGCCGCGTTGACCGGCAGATGCTGGTGATTGGTGCCAACCCGGTACAGCGCCGCATCGTGATAGCCGAACAGGCGACCCTGCAGCATCTTGTCGGGCGAGTAGCCCAGGCCCGGCACCGCGTTGGCCGGCGAGAAAGCCACCTGCTCGACGTCGGCGTGGTAATTGTCGGGATTGCGGTTCAGCTCGAACACGCCGACCAGACGCAACGGGAAGTCGCCGTGCGGCCAGACCTTGGTGACGTCAAACGGGTTCCAGCCGTTGCGCGCTTCCCATGCGACCAGTTGCTGCTCGGTCGCCACCTGCAGCTTGACGTCCCACTGCGGGAAGTCGCCGGCGGCGATCGCATTGAACAGGTCGCGCTGCGCGTAGTCCGGATCGCTGCCCGCCAGTCGGCCGGCCTCGTCCGCACTGAGGTTCTTGACGCCCTGGCGCGTCTTGATGTGCCACTTCACGTACACGCGCTCGCCGGCAGCGTTGATCATGCTGTAGGTGTGGCTGCCGAAGCCGTGCATGTGACGGTAGCCGTCCGGCGTGCCGCGCTCGGAAAACAGGATCGTCACCTGGTGCAGGCTCTCCGGCGCCTTGCTCCAGAAATCGAACATCATGTTCGGCGACTTCAGGTTCGATTTCGGATCGCGCTTCTGGGTGTGGATGAAGTCGGGGAACTTGATGGCGTCCTTGATGAAGAACACAGGGGTGTTGTTGCCGACCAGGTCCCAGTTGCCTTCTTCCGTATAAAAGCGCATCGCGAAGCCGCGTGGATCGCGCTCGGTGTCGGCGCTGCCGCGCTCGCCGCCCACGGTGGAGAAACGCAGGAACGTTTCGGTTTTCTTGCCGATTTCGGAAAACAGCTTCGCTTTGGTCAGCGCGGTGATGTCCTCGGTGACCGTGAACGTGCCAAACGCGCCGGATCCTTTTGCGTGCACGACGCGCTCGGGAATGCGCTCGCGGTTAAAGCGCTGCAGTTTCTCGATCAGGTGAAAGTCCTGTAACAGCAGCGGGCCGCGCGGGCCGGCGCTGAGCGAATTCTGGTTGTCGTCGACCGGGATGCCGGAGGCGGTGGTGAGGATAGGCTCGTTCACGATGTTTCCTTAGGTGCGTTTCAGTTAAGCAATAGTAACGTACGCAAGCAATAGTCGCAGGCAATAATTTTTATTGTCTCAATAGCCAAAGGCTAAGTGCGCTAAATGCCTTCCAGACTCATCGCGCGCACCGCCGCGCGCAACTGCGCGTGCAGGCGCGCGCGCTCCTCGTCCTTCATGTCGGGAAACATGACCATCTCCACCGCCCTCACTTTGGCGTCGCACTCGCGCAGGATCGCCTGGCCCCGTTCGGTCAGGCTGATCTGGATGATGCGGCCGTGCGTCGGATCCGGATTGCGTTCGATCCAGCCCTGCACTTCCATCGTCTTGACCATCTCGTTGGCCGACTGCGGCGAAATCATCGTGCGTACCGCCAGCTGCGCATTCGACAGCGCACCCTGGGCTCGAAACACCGACAGCGCCGTGTACTGCGACACCGACAGGCCGAACGGCGCCAGGCAATCGCGCAGGCGCTTGTTGAGCACATGGTCGAGCCGGCCTACCAGGTAAGCTAGGCCGAGCGGCTTGACGCCGTCGTCATGCGATGGGGATAAGTTTGCGGGGACCATAAAATTCAACTTGTACAGCGGGACAGGTGTGTATAGTATAAGTTACATATCAGGTAGCCTGATAACAAACTTACTCAAGAGGAGACATTGTATGTCCAAATATGCCGCGCGCTGGCAAACCGTGAAGGTCGATGTCGAGAACGGCATCGGCTGGATCACCCTGAACCGGCCCGAAAAACGCAACGCGATGAGTCCTACGCTCAACCGCGAAATGATCGACGTGCTCGAAACGCTGGAACTCGACGACGAGGCGCAGGTCATCGTGCTGACCGGCGCCGGCGATGCCTGGACCGCCGGCATGGACCTGAAGGAATACTTCCGCGAGACCGACGGCAAGCCGGAAATCATGCAGGAACGCATGCGCCGCGACTGCTCGCAGTGGCAGTGGAAGCTGCTGCGCATGTACAGCAAGGCTACCATCGCGATGGTCAACGGCTGGTGCTTCGGGGGCGCCTTCTCGCCGCTGGTCGCCTGCGACCTGGCCATTGGCGCCGACGACGCCGTGTTCGGCCTGTCCGAAATCAACTGGGGCATCCCGCCGGGCAACCTGGTCAGCAAGGCGGTCGCCGACACCATGGGCCACCGCGAAGCGCTGTATTACATCATGACGGGCGAGACCTTCACCGGCGTGCAGGCGGCGCAAATGGGCCTGATCAACAAGAGCGTGCCGAAAGACCAGCTGCGCGAGACCGTCATCGCGCTGGCCGAAAAGCTGCTGGCAAAGAACCCGGTCGTGTTGCGCTATGCTAAGCAGGGCTTCAAGCGCGCGCGCGAACTGACGTGGGAACAGGGCGAGGACTACCTGTACGCCAAGACCGACCAGTCGAATTATCGCGACCCGGAAAAGGGTCGCGAGGAAGGCCTCAAGCAGTTCCTCGACGACAAGACGATCAAGCCGGGCCTGCAAACGTACAAGCGCAGCTGAAGCACGCAATCCAACGATAGAGGCGGCAGCCGCCCCGGCGGCATGCCAATCATCCAATTAACAGAGGAGACCTCTGATGTTCAATACCGATCTACTGACCGGCGGCGAGTCGCATGCCGCCACCAACGAAGCCGTGTTCGAGCGGCGCAATCCCGCCACCGGCGACGTCGCCACGCGCGCGGCCGCCGCGCAGCTGGCCGACGTCGACCGCGCCATCGATGCCGCCCAGCGGGCGTTTCCGGCGTGGGCGGCGATGCTGCCTGGCGCGCGCCGCGCGCTGCTGCAAAAAGCGGCCGACGTAATGGAGAGCCACCGCGCTGACTTCGTCGCGCGCGGCGTCGCCGAAGCCGGCGGCGCGCCGGTCTGGTATCAGTTCAACGTGACGCTGGCGGCCAACATGCTGCGCGAAGCGGCATCGATGACGACCCAGATCAGCGGCGAAGTCATTCCCTCCGATCTGCCAGGATCGCTGGCGATGGGCGTGCGCCAGCCATGCGGCGTGGTGGTCGGCATCGCGCCGTGGAATGCGCCGGTCATCCTCGGCACGCGCGCGCTGGCCATGCCGCTCGCCTGCGGCAATACCGTCATCCTGAAAGCGTCGGAAATCTGCCCGGCGCTGCACCGCCTGATCGGCGCCGTGTTCGACGAAGCCGGTTTCCCGCCGGGCGTGGTCAACGTCATCACCAACGCGCCGCAGGACGCGGCCGCCGTCGTCGAGCGCCTGATCGCGCATCCGGCCGTGCGCCGCGTGAACTTCACCGGCTCGACCCAGGTCGGCCGCATCATCGCCCAGCAATGCGCGCTGCACCTGAAACCCGTGCTGCTCGAATTGGGCGGCAAGAACCCTGTCGTGGTGCTCGACGACGCCGACCTCGACGCCGCCGTCGAAGCGGCCGCCTTCAGCGCGTTTTTCAACCAGGGCCAGATCTGCATGTCGGCCGACCGCATCCTGGTCGACCGCAAGATCGCGCCGGCCTTCCTCGAAAAATTCGCCGCCAAGACCGCCACCTTGCGCGCCGCCGCGGCCGATGCGCCGCTGGCCGGCATGGTCGACCCGGCGGCGGCAAATCGCGTCGCCGCGCTGGTCAACGATGCGAGCGAGCGCGGCGCCACGGTGATGCAGTCCGGCGCCGGCGTGGTCGGCAACATCATGCAGCCGGCGATCGTCGACGGCGTCACGCCCGACATGGCGATCTACCAGCAGGAGTCGTTCGGGCCGATCGTGTCGATCTTGCGCTTCGACACCGACGAGGAAGCGATCCGCCTGGCCAACGACAGCGAATACGGCCTGTCGTCGGCGGTGTTCAGCCGCGACATCGGCCGCGCGATGGCGGTGGCGCAGCGCATCGAGTCGGGCATCTGCCACATCAACGGCCCGACCGTGCACGATGAAGCGCAGATGCCGTTTGGCGGTGTAAAAGGCAGTGGCTACGGCCGCTTCGGCGGCAAGGCGGCGATCGCCGAATTCACCGACCTGCGCTGGATCACGATCCAGACCACGCCGCGCCACTACCCGATCTGACGGAGCGTACGATGAACCAACCCGTCAAGCGCCGGCCCGTCAGGCTCGGCGAGCCGGAGATCGCCGCCTGGCGGGCCGACGGCGTCTGGCATGTCGATGCCGTCACGCCGCTGGGCGACTTTCCGGCGCGCTTCACCGACCGCCTGGTGCAGCGCGCCTCGGCGCATCCGGAGCGCACGCTGGTGGCACGTCGCGGCGCCGACGGCGAATGGATACGCCTGTCGTATGCCGACGTGCTGTCGCGCGCGCGCCGCATAGGCCAGGCGCTGCTCGATCGCGGCCTGTCGGCCGAGCGGCCGCTGGTGATCTTGTCTGGCAACGACCTGCAGCACTTCCAGCTGGCGCTCGGCGCGATGTACGCCGGGGTGCCGTACGCGCCGCTGTCGCCGGCCTATTCGCTGGTGGCGACCGACTACGGCAAGCTGACAGAACTGATCGCCCAGCTCACGCCGGGCGCGGTGTACGCCACCGATGGCGCCGCCTTTGGGCGCGCACTGGCGGCCGTACTGCCGCCTGATGCCGAACTCATTCTCGACGACGGCGACTTTGAAGGCCGCCAGGCCACGCGCTTTGCCAGCCTGCTCGGCGCCAGCGCGGGCAGCGTCGACCAGGCCAATGCCGACATCAAGTCCGACACCATCGCCAAGTTCCTGTTCACTTCCGGCTCGACCAAAAAGCCGAAGACCGTGATTACAACGCACGGCATGTTGTGCAGTAACCAGCAGATGCTGCTGCAGACGTTCCCGTTCATGGCCGACGAAGCGCCGGTGCTGCTCGACTGGCTGCCATGGAACCACACTTTCGGCGGCAGCCACAATGTCGGCATCGTGCTCTATAACGGCGGCACGCTGTACCTCGACGACGGCAAGCCGATGCCGCGCGACTTCCCCGTCACGCTGCGCAACCTGACCGAGATCGCGCCGACCATCTACTTCAATATCCCGAAAGGCTGGGAGATGCTGACCGAAGCGCTGGAACGCGATGCGGCGCTGCGCGAGACGTTCTTCTCGCGCGTGAAGCTGTTCTTCTGCGCCGGCGCCGGCCTTTCGCAGGCGGCGTGGGACCGGCTCGACGCCATCGCCGTGGCCCATTGCGGCGAATCGATCCGCATCATGACCGGGCTTGGCATGACCGAGACGTCGCCGTCCTGCACCTTCGGCACCGGCGCCATCGTCAAGGCAGGCTACGTCGGCGTGCCGGCGCCTGGCTGCAAGGTCAAGCTGGTGCCGGTCGGCGCCAAGATGGAAGCGCGCTTTCACGGCCCGCATGTGACGCCCGGCTACTGGCGCGCGCCGGGCCTGACCGCGGAAGCGTTCGACGCCGACGGCTTCTACTGCACCGGCGACGCGCTGCGCTTCGCCGACGACCAGCATCCGGAGCTCGGCTTCATGTTCGACGGCCGCATCGCCGAAGACTTCAAGCTCAGCACCGGAACGTTCGTCAGCGTCGGGCCGCTGCGCGCGCGCGTCATCAGCCAGGGGGCGCCGTACGTGATGGAGGCGGTGGTCACCGGCATCAACCGCGACGCCATCGGCCTGCTGATTTTTCTGCGGCCGGAAAACTGCCACGCGTTGTCAGGCCTGCCGATCGGCGCAAGCGCTTCCGACGTGCTGGCAAGCGCGCCGGTGCGCACGTTTTTCCAGCAGCTGGTCGACGGCCTCAATGCCGACGCCAGCGGATCGGCTACCCGCATCGACCGCCTGTTGCTGCTGGCGGAGCCACCGTCGATCGACCAGCGCGAGCTGACCGACAAGGGCTCGGTCAACCAGGCGGCCGTGCTGACACGGCGTGCTGCGGTGGTCGAATCGATGTACGAAGCACCCGAAGCGCAGACGATATTTGCAGCAAAGCTGGCATGACCAGCATAACTATAAAAGGAGACGATATGAAAATGAAGACCCTAGCCTGCGTCGTGCTGGCTGCCCTGCCGTTTGCCAGCAACCTGGCGCTCGCCCAGGACACGATCAGGATCGGCGTCATCGCCGCGTTGACCGGTCCCTTTGCCAATACCGGCAAGCCGTTCGAAGACGGCATCAAGACCTTCCTGCAGCAAAACGGCGACAAGGTGGCCGGCAAGAAGATCGAGATCATCTACCGCGACGACGGCGGCACCAACGCCGAACTGTCGAAGCGCGCCGCGCAGGAGCTGATCTCACGCGACAAGGTCAGCTTCCTGGTCGGCTTTTCGCTGACGCCGAGCGCGCTGGCGGTGGCGCCGATCGCTACCCAGGCCAAGATGCCGATGATCGTCATGAACGCGGTCACCACCGGCATTACGTCGAAGTCGCCGTACATGCTGCGCACCGGGATGACGATGCAGCAGATGACCGAGCCGTTCGGCACCTGGACCGCAAAAAACAAGGTCGGCAAGGTCTACACGCTGGTCAGCGACTACAGCACCGGCATCGACGCCGAGGCGCGCTTTACCAAGGGCTTTACCGCCGGCGGAGGAAAGATCGTCGGCTCGTCGCGCGTGCCGCTGGCAAATCCCGACTACTCGCCATTCATCCAGCGCGTCAAGGATGAAAAGCCGGACGCGCTGTTCTTCTTCGCCCCCGGCGCCGAAGACGGCATCGGCGTCCTTAAGGCGTTCAGCGACAAGGGGCTCGACAAGACGGGCGTCAAGTTCCTCGGCGTCGGCGACATGACAAGCGACTCCCCTACCCTCGAGTCGCTGGGCGAGCGGGCGCTTGGCGCCATCACGGTGCTGAACTACTCGACCGCGCTCGACAACGAAGCGAACAAGACCTTCCTGAAGGCCTACGCCGCCGCCAATCCGAACCGTCCGCCGGCGACCTTCGTCACCGTCGCCGCGTACGACACGATGGGAATGATCTACGAAACGATCCGCAAGCTCAATGGCAACGTCACAGGCGACGCGGCGATGCAGGTGCTGTCGAACATGAAGTGGGAGAGCCCGCGCGGCCCGATCAGCATCGACCCGGCCAGCCGCGACATCGTGCAGAACATGTACATCCGCGAAGTCAAGAAGGTCAACGGCAAGCTGATTAACCAGCCGGTCGGCGTCCTCAAGGACGTCATGCCGAACTGATCCTGGTGCAGGTCTGTTGCCGCCAGCTCCAGCGCAGGCGCGCTCATGTTGGCGGCAACGTTCGAATCGCCGCTGTACGGCACGGTCAGGGTGCGTGAGCCGGAGATCAGGCCGCCGGTGCTGAACAACACCCCGCCGCCGTTTATCACGGTGATCGCATCGGGAATGTCGCGCATGTCGTAAGTGAGCGTGCAGCGGCCGCTATCGGGCCCAAGGTTATAGGCGTACGAGAAGGTGCCGTTGCCACCCGACTCGCTCTTGACTTCGTTGCCAGCACCTACGCCGACCGCCTCGAGTGGCTCGCCCCGTACGGCGCCACCGCGCTGTTCGTCGCCGGGGACACGGGCGAATTCTTTTCGCTCACGCCGGACGATTACACCCAGGTCGTCAAGGTCGCCGTGGAAACGTGTCGCGGCAAGGTGCCTATCCTGGCCGGCGCCGGCGGGCCGACCCGCACCGCCATCAAGTACGCGCAGGAAGCCGAGCGCCTCGGCGCCCACGGCATCCTGCTGATGCCGCACTACCTGACCGAAGCGAGCCAGGACGGCCTGGTCGAGCATGTCCGCTCGACCTGTGGCGCGTGCGCGACGGCGAACTGTCGCAAGGGTGACGTTGCAGATGGCCGGCGCCTTGTTCGGCGCCGGCCTTCTGAGCTCTTTCATTGCAGGGGACCAGGGACCTTGCAGTCCAACCTGATGCCAGCAGTTCTTTCCCGATATATCGATTCATGACGCCATGCCCGACCAGCAGAACTGGGCCGTCGTTAGCTGCCACGATAAGCTTCTGAGCGGCCGCTTTGGCCCGGATTCGAGTAATTTTATGAGACGCGGCATTGCGCGAGTAACCGCAAAGCCATAACAATCGAAAAAAAACTGCCCATGCTTTGGGTGGCAAGTATGGCGCTGGCCAAAGTGCATGAGGAAGTTGCGCTTCCGAGAAGACCGCATCGTTCATCAAGACCGGGTGGCCAAGCGCCTAGGCAGATGATTCCGCGCGTTTTAGTGTACTCGTAGCGATGAGTTTTTCCGATGCCGCAACGGTAAAGCATTCATGTGGTATCGAGTCAGTTTCGACGTCAGAATTATCGTAATGTTCAATCCATTGTTTCATGCCATGTGGAGTAACCCATCCGTCTTTTGGCAGATGAGGTTTACCGTGACGCATCAACGTAATTTGCATGATCGCGCGCCCCTGTGGCAAGCCTGTTTCAGAGCCGGTTCAGCCGGGCCGGCAGTTCGCGCAGCATGGCGTCGCGGGCGCGCGGGCCACCCATGGCCGACTCCTGTTTTGCATCGAGCACCAGGCGTGCAAATACCACCGTGCGGCCGCCTTTCTTGACCCAACCCACATACCAACCGTACTGGCGGGTTGCGTCATCGCTACCGTCGGGCAGCAGCGCCGGCGCGGTGCCGGTCTTGCCGAGCAGTTCCCAGCCATTGACCAGTGCTTGCCTCGGCATGATGCGCTCAGTCATGGCATACGCCTTGGCCGACAGCGGCAGGTCGCGGTTTGCCACCTTGCGCAGGAAGCTCACTTGCTCGATCGGTGAGATGCGCAGGCTCGAGCTGATCCAGGATTGCGCCAGGCCGTTATCCTCGCCGGGATCACCGCGCAGGTCCAGGTTGCCGTAGCCGAAACGTTGTACATACTGCTGGAAGCGCGCAGCGCCCAGTCCGGCCGTCACTTGCTGTGCGTACCAGACGACCGAGTTTTGCAGCCAGCTGCTGGGATCGGTATCGGCGCGCCACGATGCAACATAGCCGGGGTAGCCGGCCTTGAACGGCAGCACAGGCGCGTGCTCGCCTTGCAGGATGCCGCTGTCGAAGCCCATCAAGGCGACTGGAATATTGAAAGTGGAAGCGGGGGTGACACGCTCATCGCAGTGGCCTTCGCGGGACAATAGCGCGCCGCTGGCCGCGTCGAGCAGAATGGTGCAGCTGAACGGCGCCTGCGAGGCGGCCGGGGCGATGCGCCATGCCAGCGCGGGCTGGAAGACGAGGCTGGCCGCAAACACGCACGCCAGGGCGCCGATGGCGGCGACGCGGGCCACGCTCGCGCGGTGGCCGCGCGCCGGCGACGGCTCGCGCATCAGCGTGATGCGCGCGGCCAGGGTGCCGGGGAAGGCCCCGCCGAAGGCTAGCGCCGTATTCGGCGTGGCGTGCTGCAGGCGTAGTTGCGCCACCAGCGCCGCCGCGTACGCTTTGCGCTGCGCCGGCGGACGGCCGCGCAACACGTCGCGATCGCAGCCAAGTTCCTGGGTCCACGACAGGCTGCTGCGCAGCAGTCGCATGAAAGGGTTGAACCAGAGCAGCGTTTGCAGCACGACGGCCAGACTCATCCATTGCAAGTCGCGCCGGCGCCAATGCGTCAGCTCGTGCTCGACGATCAGCTGCCGCTGCGTGGGATCGAAGCTGCGCAGGTGCCGCGGCAGCAGCAGGCGCGGTGCGAGAACGCCGAACAGCATGGGCGAAATCGGCGCGTCCACTTCGACG
This sequence comes from Massilia sp. TWR1-2-2, assembly GCF_049897565.1. Taxonomy (NCBI): domain Bacteria; kingdom Pseudomonadati; phylum Pseudomonadota; class Betaproteobacteria; order Burkholderiales; family Oxalobacteraceae; genus Massilia; species Massilia sp. TWR1-2-2. The sequence continues at coordinate 191,578 of NZ_JAFCWM010000005.1, forward strand.
ACGATGGGCGAACGCGCCGGATGCGCCGGCGACGGCAGGCGGTGGCCAGCCGCTGCCAGGCCGTTCAGCATGCGGCGCGCTTGCAGCAGCCGGAACACGGCGTAGCCGAGCCCTAGCAGGTAAGCCAGCAGCCAGGCGCGCGCGGCGAACGTCACCCATGAGCCGGAATAAGCGCCGGGCGTGGCGCCGGCTGCAACGGCGCGTATCGCGAGCGCGACAGGGCCTGGCGGCGCGGCGGGACCGGTCTGCGCCATGTCGGGCAGCTCGATGGGCGGCACCAGGCGCAGGCGCTCGCTGTGCGGCAGCAAAATCACCAGGAAAGCGGCTACCACGGTGGCCTGGCCGAGCAGCCAGGTGGAGCGCTGCAGTGCAACCCCCGGCAAGCGGCGCAGCAGCGCCGTCACCCCCCATACGCCCAGGCCGACGGCCAGGCATCCCCCGCTGGCCAGCAAAAAACGCAGGGGAAGTTGGTCCAGCAACTGGGCAAACTCGTTCATGCCGCGTCGTTGTCGACCGGCCAGTCGTGAAGCAGCTGTTCCAGCTGCGCCAGTTCGGCATCGTCAATGAGCTTGCTGCCGGTGAACATAATGACCGGCAGCGGCGTGTCGATTTCCATCACGCGCTTGCCGAAGTCGTGTGCGAACGCGGCCAGGGTGCCAACCTTTTCCAGCGCGGCCTCGTACACCTGCACGCCGTGTCGCGTCTGCTGGTTGACAGAGCCTTTGTCGAGCATGCGTTCGAGCGTCTTGCGGGTGGACGAATACGACCAGCCGAGTTCGGGTTCGACCTGGTCGTGGATTTCGCGCGCGCTCAAGGGACACTGTTTCCACAGCGCCTTAAGGATGGAGAGTTCGGAAATGGAGGGGATAGCCATGCACAGATTGTGCAGGCTTTTGCGACCTATGTCACCAAGAATAAAACAATTGACATTAATGCGACACATGTCGCACAATCGACAGCGTTGTCGCACTCCGCGGCACTAAAAAGGAAACCTATGACTTTGCGTTCTATCGCCATCGCGGTACTGGCCGGCATGGCAGCGCTGGCAGTTACTCCCACTGTCCACGCCGCCGAAATCTGCACGGCGATTGCCGATGCGGCCACCGGCAAAGTCCTGTTTGCGCGCGGCGACTGCCAGCGGCAGGTGACGCCAGCGTCCACCTTCAAGATCCCCCTCAGCCTGATGGGTTACGACGCCGGCTTCCTGAAGGACGCGCAAGCGCCCGAGCTGCCGTTTCGCGCCGGTGATGTCGATTGGCGCCCCAGCTGGCGCAGCGCGACCGCACCGGCCAAGTGGATGAGCGAGTCGGTGGTGTGGTATTCCCAGCAACTCACGCTATCGCTGGGCAAGGCGCGCTTTGCCGCCTACACCGCGCGCTTTCAGTACGGGAACGGTGACTTGGCCGGTGACGCCGGGCATGACGGCTTGACCGCGTCCTGGCTCGAATCGTCGCTGCGCATTTCGCCGCTGGGGCAGCTAAGTTTCCTCGGCAAGCTGGTCAATCGCCAGTTGGGCGTCAGCGAGCACGCCTACACCATGACGGCGCAGCTGACGCAGTCCGGTCAGTCGCCGGAAGGCTGGCGCATCAACGGCAAGACCGGCATGGGCTCGGGCTACGGCTGGTATGTAGGCTGGGCGTCCAGGGGTGTGGGCAGCGCCGCGCGCACCTATGTATTTGCGCGCCTGATCGAAAAAGAAAAAACCCAGGCGCCGGGTGGTTCGACCGCCGTGCTCGCGCGCGATGGCCTGATCGGCGAATTTCCCGCCCTGGTCAACGCCATCGAGTTGGAACGGGCGATTGTCCCCCTGATGCAGAAGAACGCGATTCCCGGCATGGCGGTGGCGCTGAGCCTGAACGGCAAGCATTATTTCTACGATGCCGGCGTGGCGTCGAAGGAGACCGGGCAAGCTGTCGGCAGCGACACCCTGTTCGAGCTAGGTTCGCTCAGCAAGACGTTTACGGCAACCTTGGCGACCTATGCGCAAGCGCAAGGCAAACTTGCCTTGACGGACCCGGTCAGCCGCCATGTACCGGCGCTGCGCGGCAGCAGCTTCGACAAGATCAGCCTGATGCACCTGGGCACCAACACCGCCGGCGATTTTCCAATGCAGGTGCCGAAGGAAATCAAGAGCTACGATCAACTGACGGCGTACTACAAGCACTGGAAGAGCAGCCATGCGGCGGGCACCCACCGCACGTATTCCAATCCCGGCATAGGCCTGCTGTCGCTCGCCACAGCCGGCAGCCTCGGCGTGCCCTACGTGGACGCTGTGGAGAAAACGCTGTTTCCCGCGCTGGGCCTGGCACACAGTTTCATCCGGGTGCCGGCCGGGCAGGTGGCGCAATACGCGCAAGGCTACGATGACAAGGGCGCGCCCGTGCGCATGAATCAAAACGTGCTGGCCGATGAGGCTTATGGCGTGAAGAGCACCACGCGCGACATGATCCATTTTCTGGACGCCAACATGGGCCTGGTGCAGCTCGATGCCACACTGGCGCGCGCCGTCGCGCACACGCATACGGCCTACTTCAAGGCCGGCGCGCTGACGCAGGCGCTCGTGTGGGAGCAGTACCCCGGCCAGGCGGGGCTGGAGCAGCTGCTGGCCGGCACGGACCGCAAAATGTCTTGGGAATCCCAGCCGGCCAGCATCGTCGACCCATCCGCGCCAGCGCAAGCGGACGTGTGGCTGCACAAGACCGGAGCTACCGGCGGCTTCAGTTCCTATGCGCTGTTCAACCCGGCGCGCGGAATCGCCATCGTGATGCTGTCCAATCGCGTCGTGCCATCGGATGAGCGCATCAGCACCGCATGGCGACTGCTCAACCAGCTGGCGCCTGCCGCGCCCTGACCTGCCGACAATTCAAGCGAATAGCTAGAGCGGGCCGACGCGCACGGGAACGGTGGGCTCGTCGGTTCCGTACAGGTGACTTGCGGCGCCCTGGCGGCCGAGTCGACCCGAAGCGGCCCTGGCTTTAGGCCCTCCTTACTTCCGCGATGATGGCTGCAAGCTGCTTGAGATCGGCTGGCTTGACAAGGTGATGATCAAAATCCCGCGGCTTTGGTTTGCTCGCGATCCTGCTCTTGACCGTAGCCAGTGACTGCAACAAGCAAAGCGCTGGCTGTTTCCGGCAGCGCACGTAGCCTCTTGGCCAGCTCGATGCCATCCATCTCCGGCAAACCGATATCGAGTATGCAAACTTGTGGAGCGCCTTGCTTGGCTCGTTCCAGTGCTTTGCGAGACGAATTCTCAACCATCACGTGATGGCCTGATGCTTCAAGCAGCATGGCGAGCATCGACGCTGCATCGTGGTTGTCGTCTACCCCCGGCCACCGTGTAATTCGGTCACGCTCTTGACGAGGGCCAGGCCCAGGCCCAGTCCACCTGACGATCGATCGGGCGTCGCCGCTTCGATACACCTCTTTGAACTTCTCGTGCACGGGTGAACTCAGCAGTTCCGGGTACACCTCGACAAAAGGCTTGTTCACCATCTGCTCGGCCGGCCGTCCACTTACCGCCGCGTACACGGAATTGACCAAATGGCAATCGAGGTTTTGTCCCAGCATGACAGCTGCACCTACCGGCGCATCGAGCAGCCTGTCGCGTTCCGCTTCCACCATGCGACGACGTGCTTGGTTCTCGATGCGCTGTTGGGCAGTGGCGACCAGCAGGCTGAACTGTTCACGGAAAACACGGTAGTCGTCATCCAGCGCGACGTGGGTACTGGGCAGGAAGTCGACGGCAAGATCGATATCGATCCCGACCTCACGCGCGTTGACGCGCACATGGAATGTCATGACAGCCGATACGGCAGGCGCATGAAGCTTCACGCTATGCAAATCCGTCGGATTGAACGCTGGCGCGCGCTCTGCGGCCACTGTCAACTGATGCGAATAGGCGTCAAGGAGTAGGTCCAGTAAGCTTCCTCAAACCTGCCGTTGCGTTCGATATTGAAGGCAAAATCATTGTAGCTCTCGGATATACCGGTAATAAAAACGCGGTCGGCAAGCGGCTCGATCGTCGCCCATCCCTGCTTCCAGGTCTCTGCAGCAGGCAGACCAAGGGCGAGACTGCCCCCTCTCCCATCGACCCGAGAGGCGTACGCATCATTGTAAATTTGAATTCGGTCCCGTCCCCACCATATGACCATTGGCTCGACGGAATCTAACATCAGGTCAACGATCACGCGCAGCCTGGCAGGCCACGCCGCAAGCGGACCGATCTTGGTCCCCCAGTCATGACGGCTAATCAACTCGCGCATGTTCAAGCCGCTATCATCACAAGCAGTAGCGTCATTAACCTCCGACGGCGGCTCTGGTGTTGGAAAGGATGGGAGCGTTGCGGTAAATGTCTCGGGCGCGAATACGACATTGTACCGATCAATGCCTCAGAGGCCCGGTAGCTAATCGCATCCTTGCCATCGGACAGCTTGCCGCCCACAGCTGCCGGCTTCAGATTGGTGAACAGATAGTAGTTGTTCTCGGACAGTACATCGGACTGGTAGCGTACGTCCAGGCCGCCGGCGACCTCCGACCAGGTCACTTTGCACGACGTTGCCGGCGGCATCGATGTTGTAGCTTGCTCATGGCAGGTGTATTCAAGAGCGGCGCGCAAACCCTCGCGCTGGTCACGCTACGGTAACGCGGGCTTGTTAGGCTCTTCAGCGTATGCACACTTTCTAATCGCTAAACGGAGCCACCATGAATGACGCCCTACTCGCCCAAACTTCATTCCATCCCACGCTCACCAGCTTCGCGGCCGTCCTCGCCACCGTGCTCCTGAGCGGCTGCGGCGGCGAGCCGGTCGACTTGCAAAACCCAGGCGCGGCGTGGCCGCCGTCGCAGACCGTCACAGCGCACCGCGGTGCGTCCGCGCTGCGTCCGGAGCACACCCTGGCCGCTTATCTCAAGGCCATCGACGACGGCGCCGATATCATCGAGCCCGATCTGGTTGCGACCAGGGACGGCGTGCTGGTCGCGCGCCACGAGAATGATATTTCCGGCACCACCAACGTGTCCACCGCCAGCCAGTTCGCCGGGCGCAGGACGACCAAGAACATCGACGGCATCCCTGTAACCGGCTGGTTTACCGAAGACTTCACACTGGCCGAACTCAAGACGCTGAGGGCAAAGGAACGCATCCCCGCCAACCGGCCCGCGAACGCCGCCTACGACGGCCAGTTCGACGTGCCGACCCTGCAGGAAGTGATTGACCTGGTGAAGAAGGAAAGCGTTGCGCGCGGCAAGGTCATCGGGATATATCCGGAGACGAAGCATCCCACCTATTTCAAGTCGATCGGCCTGCCGCTGGAAAAGCGCCTGGTCGACCAACTGGTCGCGAGCGGCTACCGCGGCAAGGCGGCTGCGGTTTTCGTCCAGTCGTTTGAAGTGGCCAACCTGAAGGAGCTGCGCAGCCTGACGGACATGCGCATCGTGCAGCTGATCGACAATCCGAAGAACCCGCCGGCACCAAACGGCGCGCCGCGCAATGCGCCCTACGACTTTGTGGCGTCGGGCAGCACGCGCACGTATGCCGACCTGGTGACCCCGGCCGGCTTGCGGGAAATCGCCGGGTATGCCGACGTGGTGTCGCCGTACAAGGAAGTGATCATTGCGCGCACCGCCACCAATGAACTGGGCGCGGCGACCAGCTTCGTCGCCGATGCCCGTGCGGCTGGCTTGAAAGTGCACACCTGGACATTGCGGCCGGAAAATCCGTTCCTGCCGGTGAGCATGCGCCGACCTGACGTTGCGTCGCTGTCGCAGCGCGGCGATGCGGTGGCCGAGATCAACGCTTACCTGAAGGCCGGCATCGATGGCTTTTTCACTGACGATCCGGCGGTGGGCCGCGCCGCTGTGGCGGCCTACAAGTAGCGGCAGCGCGGCTCTCCACAGGCGGCTTGGGGTTGGCGATCGCGAACAACGGCGCGATCATGGCCACCTCCAGCGTCGGCCTGGTCATGCTCAAGCCCGACTGCGGCAGCCAGGCGGCTCGCCGGCAGGCCGGGGCCGAATCGCGCCGGTTCAGCACAACGTCAAGCCCCCAGTGCGGCAGCGGCGCGGGCCGCCACGGATCTGTTCATCGAAGATCTCACTGACGATGGTCGGCATCGAGGTAAAGCAGCTCGGTGGAGACCGCACGCAGTTGGGCCGCTGCCTGTTCCGGCGTCAGGTCGCGCTGGCTTTCGGCGAGCATCTCGAACCCGACCATGAATTTGCGCACCGAGGCTGAGCGCAGCAGCGGAGGGTAAAAATGCGCATGCAGCTGCCACGGGACGGCGTCGGCGCCGGCGGACAAATAAGGGGCGCCGTGCCAACCCATCGAATACGGGAACGAGGTCTGGAACAGGTTGTCGTAACGCGTGGTGAGGCGCTTGAGCGCGAGCGCCAGATCGACGCGTTGTGCATCGTCCAGGTCTTCGAGGCGCTGCACCGGGAATTTGGGCAGCAGCAATGTCTCGAATGGCCAGCTGGCCCAGTACGGCACCACGGCGAGCCAGTATTCGGTATCGACGACGACGCGTTCCTGCGCCGCCGCCTCGCGCTCGACGACGTCGAGCAGCATAGCCCGCCGATGCTCGGCAAAATAGGCGCGCTGTTGCACGTCTTCGGTGGCAGGCAGGTCGGGCACGAAGCTCGACGCCCAGATCTGCCCGTGCGGATGGGGGTTCGAACATCCCATCACGGCGCCCTTGTTCTCGAACACCTGGACCCAGCGATAGGTCGCGCCCAGTTCGGCCAATTGTTCGCACCAGGTTTCGATCAACTGCCTGATGGCCGGCAGTGCGAGCTGCGGCAGCGACTTGCTGTGGTCCGGCGAGAAACAGATAACGCGGCTGACGCCGCGCGCGCTCATGTTCTGGAACAGCGGATCGTTCTGTGGCGCCGCCTCGGGGGTGTCGGGCAACAGCGCAGCGAAATCGTTCGTGAACACAAACGTGCCGTCGTACAGCGGGTTGCGTTCGCCGTTGACGCGCGTGTTGCCGGCGCACAGATAGCAAGCGGGATCGTGCGCCGGCCTGAGCGCGTGGTCGACCGCTTCCTGCTGACCCTGCCAGGGACGCTTGGCGCGGTGCGGCGACACGAGCACCCAGTCGCCGGTGAGCGGATTGCGGCGGCGGTGGGGATGATCTGAAGGATTGAACATGGCAGTGGTCTCCGGTTTCGCGATCCGGTAAATGCTACCACCAAGGTGCGTAAATGGCGGCGAGCAACACGCCGATCAACGCTGAGCCGGCCGTTCCGTAGGACTGAACATTACAATGGCAGGCGCAGTGTGACTGCAAGCGTGGCGGCGCGACCGGCCGTCGAAGGCCATGCATGATTGTCGATCCGCTGCTTTACGCAGCAGCGATTCCCGCCGCTCTGCAAGGGGGACAAGGAAAACCTCAAGATCATGATTCCGGGCGCCCTGCTCGGTATCGCGCTCGGCACACTGACGTCGGGTCGGCGGCTATGTTTCGTAATGTATCGACTGTGGCAAAACATGTACGTTCGTGTAAGGTTTGGTAAGGCCGCGCCTTGCATGCGGCCGGACTGCGCTAGGCTTCGCGCCTGACATCCTGTTTTGCCAACCAGCGCACCTTACTTGACCACTCGATCCATGCCCAATTCGTTCTTGACCATCTGCCTCAGCGGCGCCGCTCTCCTTCACGCCGACGCCTTCGCGCAGGACGCCGCCGGCGCGCCGCCGGCGCCAGCAACCGCCATCGCGCCCGCGAGGGCGCCAGCGGCGATGCCGGCCCAGGTGCTGCCATCGGTCACGGTCGCCGGCGAGCGTCCCACCAACCGCATCGACCGCCAGGTCTACGACGTGCGCGCGGACGTCTCGAGCAGCAACGGCACCGCCGCCGACGCGCTGAACAACGTGCCGTCGGTGGCGGTCGACCCGGACGGCAGCGTCACGCTGCGCGGCAGCAGCAATGTGCAGATCCTCGTCGACGGCAAGCCATCGGCCATGCTGCAAGGGGACAACCGCGGCGCCGGCCTGCAGGCGATGGCGGCCGACGACATCGAGTCGGTCGAGGTGATCAACAATCCGGGCGCGCAATTCGGTAACGAAGGCGGCGGTGGGCCGATCCTCAACCTGGTCATGCGCCGCAACCGCAAGCCGGGCGGCGCCGGCGTGGCCAACGCCAACCTCGGTTCCGCGGGCCGCTACAACAGCGCCGTCTCCGGCACCTACAACGAAGGCGCGTGGGGCTACCAGGGCGGCATCAACGTGCGCCACGACGGCCGCAATTCCACCGGCACGGCGAGCCGCGATCGCCTCGACCGCGTCAGCGGCGCCATGGTGCACAGCACCCAGCAATCGGCCAGCGCCGGCTTGAACGACGCCGTCGGCGTCAACGGCACCGTCAGCTACAACATCGGCGCCAACGACAGCGTCAGCACCACCGCCTCGTTCAACGGCCGCAGCAACGACCAGCAAGGGCGCGACCGCTATATCTTCGACGGCCTCGGCGGCGTGCTGCTGTCGGACTACGAGCGCGTCACCGCGCGCGAAGGCGACAGCCGCAACGCCAGCTGGGGCGCGCGTTACGACCACAAGGGATCCTTGCCTGGCGAGACGCTCAAGTTCGACGTGCGCGTGTCGTCCTCGAACAACGTCGGCGACAGCGAGTACGCCAACACCTATGCCATCTTCGGTCCCGGCATGGTCAACAGCCAGGCGCGCCAGCACAACGACATAGGCAACCGCATCGTCGATTTCACCGGCGACTACGATCGGCCGCTGGCCGGCGGCGCGGCCAAGTTCGGCTACAAGCTGGCGCGCAACCGCAGCAGCAGCCAGACCGTCTACACCGACATCATCGGCGGCGCCGCCATCGACAACCCGCGGCGCAGCAGCGAGTACGAGCTGGAGGAAGACACCGCGGCGCTGTTTGGCTCCTGGCAGACGCGCATCAACGAGCGCTGGGGCGCCCAGGCCGGGCTGCGCGCCGAGTATACCGATCTCGATATCCACCAGCGCCTGGGCAGCGCCGCGGCGAAGAACAGCTACATCAATTTGATGCCGAGCTTTTTCGCCACCTACAAGGTCAGCGACGACAGCAACCTGCGCTTCAGCTACGCGCACCGCCTGCGCCGGCCCAGCGCGACGGACTTGAATCCGGCGGTGATCTACCGCGACGATTTGAACGTCTTTTCAGGCAATCCGAACCTGAAGCCGACCCAGACCGATTCGTTCGAGCTTGGCTACGAGACGCGCATGGCTGGCCTGGAGACCAATCTGCGCGGGTACGTTCGACGCGATACCGATGCCATCGTCGACTACCGCTACTTCCTCGACGATAACGTGCTGTTGACGACGCGCGCCAACGGCGCCGGCAGCCGCGCCGGCGGGCTCGAATTTACCGTCAGCGGCAAGCTGACGCCGACGCTGACCATCAACGCCAACGGCAACCTGGCGCGCAACGAGCTGACGTCGCAGGACAGCCTGGGCGTCCTGCGCACCCGCACGGCCAATTCGCTGAGCGCGCGCGCGCGCCTGAACTACCAGTACGACGCCGCCACCCAGCTCCAGCTGGCGCTGCAAATGCAGGGCAAGACGCTGTCGGGCCAGGGCTACCGCTCGCCCAGCTCGACCATGAACCTGTCGGTGCGCCACGTGCTGACACCGCAGCTGACGCTGGTGGCGAACGTCACCGACGTATTCAACACCAACAAGATGGAAACCGTGGTCGACAGCGCCACGCTGCGCGAGATCAGCACGCGTCGCTTCGACGGCCGCCTGCTGTATGTCGGCTTGTCGTACCGCTTCGGCGGACCGGCCGCAAGAGCGCCGGACGAGAGCACGCGCCAGCGTGGGCCGGGCCGCGGGCCGGGCATCGGTCGCGGCATGGGGCCGGGCGGCGCGGGGCCCGACGGCGCCTGATGCACAGCGCCTGTCAGATGCCGAACACCTTCAGCACGGCATCGACGGCGCCTTCGATGCCGCGCCCGACCATGCCGCGCGGCGATGTGCGCGCCGTCTCGGCGTAGCAGCAATACCCGCCCGCCAGGATTACGCCGATGAGCAGCAGCGGCAGTACGCCGCGAAGCAAAACCGGATCAGGGGAGCGGTCCCCAAGCCGGACGGCGACCATTCCAACGCCAAACGTGCATCGACTTGGCAAGGCCCGGGGCCTACCCGCAGGGCTCCTACCGCCGCACTTCGCCTACGGCACAAAGCGCCTGTGACGCCATATCATGCGAGTTATTCGCTACCTCGGCAGAGAGCGCTTTTGCGATCGCCGCCGCAGTGCCGGTGCTGCCAATTCACAAGTCATTATTGGGATGAAATTTGGGCGCCCTGGATGCGAAGTTTTTGGCGCCTGTCGCCCATAAATCCTCGTAATTCTGAAAAGCTGAATCCAGTCTTTTCGTGAATAAGAATAAGTAAGGTCCCACTCACCGGTTGGGTGAATTGTCGTACATTACTAATTACGAGAGAGGAAATGCCAAGCTTCTTAGCGAGCGCGACATCATTTCTTAAGGCGAGATGCTTGATAAGAGTGTTGAACAATTTATTTGGATTGTATTGGGATGGAAGTTTTTTGATGCGATTCCGACGGCTAATAACACCGAAAAAATCTTTTACCTCGGCAACAATTTTTACGTAGTTCTTCATTCGGAAAATTTCCTTCATGCTTACATATAGTCCAGTCTAAGTGGGGGCTGGAGTGGAACCTTCCTACAATGTACCTCAACATACTTAAGCATCGCTGAGAGCCGTTTCAGTGCTTGCGAACGCGGTGACCGACCGCGCTTCGCCCCTCATCCATGGCGGTGGGCCAACAGATGGCGGTCACATTGACGTGGTGCAGATTGGACCGAGCGGTTTCTCCGAGTGTGCACGCGGTTGCTATTTCAGCGATAGGGAAGTTTGGTTCTGGCCGCTGAGCTAGCTCCCTGAAGTCGGGCAGTGCCGAGATTTGTCCACGGCCCGATCCGTCAATCAGTTGGAGCCTGAAAACAAAAATCCCGCAACACCCGTCGCCGCTGCTTGTACACGGGCGGCCCGGCCCGGCTCTGCCTGTCTTGCATGTCCTGCCTCTCCTGCCTGACCTGGCTGTCCTGCCTGGCAAATTTCTCCGGCGCGCCGGCGGCAGCTCGACAGCAGGCAGAATGAATCGATCACAGATGGCCAACCGATACTCCCATCATTGCAATGATGCTCAATTTGATGCAAACTTACATCACAATCGATTCGAGGAGCATGCATGAGAACTACCGTGACCATCGACGACGATCTGTACAACAGAGCACTAGAGGTCGCCGATCCTTCCATGGATAAGGCCGACCTCTTTCGCGAAGCCATTAAAACCTTCGTGCGCGTGCGAGCCGCCCAACGGTTGGCAGCTTTGGGCGCCGCGGCGCCTGATATGCCTGAAGTACCTCGGCGTCGGCCGGAGCCGGCCTGATGATTGGCGTGCTCGTCGATACTTCCGTGTGGATTGACCACTTTCGACACCGCAACGAGGCGCTCATGGTCCTGCTCAGCCAGGACATGGCACTCGCGCATCTTATGGTTGTGGGCGAGATCGCCTGCGGCACGCCTCCTGCGCCGAGGTCACAAACGCTGGGTGATTTGAGCCTGCTCCGAATGATTCAGCCTGCGAGCTTGCGCGAGACTATGGATTTCATTGAACGTGAATCCATTTACGGTATGGGATGTGGACTTGTTGACATGGTCTTGTTGGCCTCAGTGTTGATTTCGCCAGGTGCGACGTTATGGACGCTGGACAAACGCCTCGCCGCACTAGCGGCGCGTTTCGGGGTGGCGCATCGCGTAGCTGCGCACTGAAAGCGGAGTACTTCGGGACTAATCGCGCCTCAGAGCTTCCGACGGACTCATGAGCAGCATATTGTATGATTGGACGATGGCGCCAAGCGCCTGTGAGGCTGGGGTCAGACTGGGGGGCAGCGCCGACACTCGGGGATGAAATGGTCCCGGGCAGCGGTCCGCACGCCAAAAACAAAAATCCCGCATCACCTTGGAAGGAGTGCGGGTTTCTGGAGTTGCTTGCTACAAATTTTGGTGCCGATGCCCGGAATCGAACTGGGGACCTTCACATTACGAATGTGCTGCTCTACCAACTGAGCTACATCGGCGACGACGCGTATTCTAGCAAGGATTGCCCCTAACTTGCTAGTGCGAATTTCGAATCCTGCGAATTATTGTCGAATAATCAGCATTATGCGTCGTGGTAGCTCGTCACCAGGGCCACCTCCGCCTTCGATCCGAGGAACACCGGCACGCGCTGATGCAGCTTGTGCGGCGCGATGTCGAGGATGCGGGTGCGCCCATCGGTGGCGGCGCCGCCGGCTTGCTCGACGATCATCGCCATCGGATTGGCTTCGTACATCAGCCGCAGCTTGCCCGGCATCGAGGTGTCGCGCGTGTCGGCCGGATACATGAAGATGCCGCCGCGGTTCAGGATGCGATGCACGTCGGCCACCATCGAGGCAATCCAGCGCATGTTGAAGTCTTTTTCGCGCGGGCCAGTCGAACCGGCCAGCAGCTCATTGACGTAACGCTGCACCGGCGCATGCCAGTGCCGCTGGTTCGACATGTTGATGGCGAACTCCCTGGTCGCCTCGGGAATCATCATGTGGCGCTGAGTCAGCACCCACGATCCCATCTCGCGGTCCAGCGTAAAGCAGTTCACCCCGTTGCCCGTAGTGAGCACTAACATAGTCTGCGGTCCGTACACCGCGTAGCCGGCGGCGACTTGCATGCTGCCTGCCTGCATGAAGTCGGCCTCGGTCGGCGCGCCCATGCCGTCCGGCGCCTTCAGCACCGAAAAGATGGTGCCGATCGACACGTTGACGTCGATGTTCGACGAGCCGTCGAGCGGGTCGAACAGCAGCATGTATTCGCCCATCGGGTAGCGGTTCGGAATCGGGTGGATCGATTCCATCTCTTCCGACGCCATCGCCGCCAGGTGGCCGCCCCACTCGTTCGCTTCCAGCAGGATTTCGTTCGAAATCACGTCCAGCTTCTTTTGCACTTCGCCCTGGATGTTCTCGGTGTCGGCGCTGCCGAGGATGTCGCCGAGCGCGCCCTTGCCGACCGAGTGGCTGATCGTCTTGCAGGCGCGCGCCACTACTTCGATCAGCAGCCGCAGTTCGGCGGGAATGGAATTGTGAAGCCGTTGTTCTTCAACCAGGTGTTGCGTGAGACTGACGCGTTTCATGAACTTCCTTATAAAAAGATTTGAATTGATCCAATTTAATTGGCGAGCGCCTTGCAGACCACTTCGCGCACGTCGTTCGACAGCTTTTTGCCGCCAGCTACTTTTTGCAGCGCCTTCTTCATCTGAGCCTGCAGCGCCGCCGCGTAACGGCGCCAGCGGTCCAGCGAGCGCGCCAGCCGGCTCGCCACTTGCGGATTGAGCGCGTCGAGCGCGATCACCTGCTCGGCCCAGAACGCGTAGCCGCTGCCGTCGGGCGCATGGAACTGCGCCGGGTTGGCGCCGCAGAAGCTGAAGATCAGGCTGCGCGCGCGGTTGGGATTTTTCAAGCTGAAGGCGCGGTGCTTCATCAGCTCGCGCACCGCCTTCACGTTCGTGGCGGGCGCGGCGGCCTGCATCGCGAACCACTTGTCGATGACCAGCGCCTCTTTTTCGAAATCGGTATAGAACGCCTGCAATGCCGGCGCCGCGCTGTCGGCGCCGGCGTGGATCAGCCCGATCAGCGCGGCGACCCGGTCGGTCATGTTGCCGGCGTTGTCGAACTGCGCCTGCGCCAGCTCGATGGCGTCGGCGTCGGGCGCGGCTGCCAGGTACGACAGCGCCAGGTTCTTCAGGCCGCGGCGGCCGGCCGACAGCGCGTCGGGGCTGTACTCGCCGGGCGTCATGTTGGCCAGGTATTGCTGCATCAGCTCGGTGCGCAGCTTGGTGCCGATGGTGGCGCGCACGAATTGCCGCGCGGCGTTGATCGCCTGCGGATTGACCACGCTCATCTGCTCGGCCATCATCGTCTCCGATGGCAGCAGCAAGGCCTGCTCGCGGAACGACGGGTCGAGCCCGTCATCGGTAAGGATCTTGCGCATCGCATCGATGAACGTGGCGTCGAGCTCGAGCTTGCCGCCGCTGGCCACCGCCGATGTCAGCTTCAACAGCCGCGCCATCGCCAGGCGCTGGCCCGCTTCCCAGCGGTTGACCGGGTCGCTGTCATGGCTGAACAGGTGCAGCAGTTCCTCGTCGGTGTAGTCGTACTCGAGCACCACCGGCGCCGAGAAGTCGCGCAGGATCGATGGCGTCGGCTGCTCGCCGACGCCGGTAAAGTTGAAGGTCTGCGTCTGTTCGGTCAACTCCAGCACGGCGGTGCTGCCGTTGGCGCCATCCTGGCCGAGCGGCATGTCGCGCCCATCGGCGCCCAACAGGCCTACCGCGATCGGAATATGGAACGGCAGCTTCTTCGGCTGGCCGGGTGTTGCCGGGCAACTTTGTGTGAAGCTAATCGAATACGTCTTCGCTTCGGCGTCGTACTGCGTGCTCGCCTTGACGATCGGCGTGCCGGCCTGGCTGTACCAGCGCTCGAACAAGGTCAGGTCGCGCTGGTTGGCGTCGGCCATGGCATTGCGGAAATCGTCGCAGGTGACGGCCTGGCCGTCGTGGCGCTCGAAATACAGGTCCATGCCCTTGCGGAAACCGTCGCGGCCGACCAGCGTCTGCAGCATGCGCACGACTTCGGCGCCTTTTTCGTACACGGTGACGGTGTAGAAATTGTTGATCTCGACAAAGGAGTCCGGACGCACCGGATGCGCCATCGGCCCCGCGTCTTCCGGGAACTGCGCCTGGCGCAAGGTGCGCACCTGCTCGATGCGGGTGACGGCGCGCCCGCTGTCGGTGCCGATCATGTCGGCCGAAAATTCCTGGTCGCGGAACACGGTCAGGCCTTCCTTCAGCGACAGCTGGAACCAGTCGCGGCAGGTCACGCGGTTGCCGGTCCAGTTGTGGAAGTATTCGTGGCCGACCACCGCCTCGATGCCGGCGTAGTCGACGTCGGTGGCGACGCGCGGATTGGCCAGCACGAACTTGGTGTTGAAAATGTTCAGGCCCTTGTTCTCCATCGCGCCCATGTTGAAGTCGCCGACGGCGACGATCATGAAGCGGTCCAGGTCGAGCTCGAGGCCGAAGCGCTCCTCGTCCCAGCGGATGCTGTTCTTGAGCGACTGCATCGCGTAGTCGGTCTTGTCGAGGTTGCCCTCCTCGACCCACACCTGCAGCAGCGCGTCGCGGCCATCCTTCAGGCGGAACGTTTCTTCCTGGCAGACCAGCTGCGCCGCCACCAGCGCGAACAGATAGGACGGCTTCTTGAATGGGTCTTCCCATTTGGCGAAATGGCGACCGTCGTCGAGCTCGCCTTCTTCGATCAGGTTGCCGTTCGACAGCAGCACCGGATACTTCTGCTTGTCGGCGCGCAGCATCACGGTGAACTTTGCCATCACGTCGGGACGGTCGGGGAAGTAGGTGATGTTGCGAAAGCCCTCCGCTTCGCATTGCGTGAAGAAACTGCCGTTCGACACGTACAAGCCGTTCAGCGTGGTGTTTTTCTCCGGCGCCGTGATCGTCTCGATTTCCAGCGTGACGTCGCGCGGCGGATTGGCGATGCGCAGCAGGTTGCCGTCGATGCGGTAGTCGCGCTTGCCGAGCAGCTTGCCGTTCATGCGCAGCGCGACCAGTTCGAGGTTTTCGCCGTACAGCTCGATCTCGGCGCGGTCGCTGTCGGGATTGCGCCGCATGGTCAGCCGGCTGGCGACGATGGTGCGGGCCGGATCGAGATCGAAGCCTAGCTCGACAGTATCGACCAGGTAGGCCGGCGGCGTGTAATCGTTCCGATAAATCGTCTGGGAGGTGTCTGAGCGCATGGGATCGGTATGGAACAATTGAACGAAGGTCTATTTTACCAACACCGCCGCCCGATCACACCGCCGTTTTCGCACGCACCACAAAGCCGGTGTCAGGTCTGACATTCGGACATTTCGTCCCGAATGTCCGAATGCCAGACCTGACACCGGATCTTCCCACCGTTCGATTCCATGCATCAATGTGTCTTGTGCGGTAACATTTTGTAAATCTTTTGCTATATTGCAGTGTGAGTCATACACTAAAAGTGGGTAAACACGAATTGTTGGAGAAAGCAATGAAACGCATCGCAATGACAGTCATGGCCGCGCTCACGCTGCTGCTCGGCGGCTGTGCCACCACCATCCGCAGCAACGTCACCACGTTCCATCAGTGGCCGCAGCAGCTAAACGACAAGAGCTACGCGTTCGAGGCGCCGGCGCCGCAGGACGACACGCTCGAATTGCGCAGCTACCAGAACCTGGTGCGCGCGCAGCTGGGCCAGCTTGGTTTCCGCGAGGCGAACGGCGCGCCGGCGTTGAAGGTGTCGATGCGGTTCATGACGACCGATGTGCCGGTGCGCGTAGTGCAGGCAGTCGACCCGTTCTTCTACCCGGGTCCCCGCTTCGGCCTGGCAAGCCGCTACTACCGGCGCGGCTGGGGCAGCAGCTTCTACAGCCCGTTCTATGATCCGTTCGCCGGCTTTCAGCAGTATGAAGTGGTCGAGCGGCACGTGTATCAGCGCGAAGTGCAGGTGGCGATCAAGTCGGCCAGCGACGGCCGCCGGCTGTTCGACGTTACGGTGCGCAACCAGAGTAGCGAGGCGTCGACACCGGCGTTGATGCCGGCGCTGGTGCAGAGCGCGTTCGAAGGTTTCCCTGGGCCAAACGGCGCTGCCCGCCGCATCGAGCTCAAGCAGAACGGCTGACACCGGGGTCTGACCCTGGAAGAAGAAACGGGACCCGGCGCCCCGTCAGACCGCTTTGGCGGCGCTTGTCTTACGGCAGCAGAATCGACGAACCCGTCGTCTTGCGCGCTTCCAGGTCGATTGCCGCCTGCGCCGCGTCGGCCAGCTTGTAGCGCTGGTTGATGTCGATCTTGACCTTGCCGCTCGATACCATCTGGAACAGGTCGGCGGCCATCGCCTCCAGGTCCTCGCGCTTGGCCGCGTACGCAAACAGCGATGGCCGCGTGACGAACAGCGAGCCGCGCGACGCCAGCTCATTGAGCGAAAACGGCGGCACCGGCCCCGACGCGCTGCCGAAACTGACCATCAGCCCCAGCGGCTGAAGGCAGTCGAGCGAACCGATAAACGTGTCCTTGCCGATCGAATCGTAGACCACCCCCACCTTTTTGCCGCCGGTAATTTCCAGCACGCGCTCGCTGAAGTTTTCGGTGTTGTAGTTGATTACATGCGCCGCGCCGGCCGCCTTCGCCAGCGCCGCCTTTTCTTCCGAGCCGACCGTGCCGATCAGGTTCACGCCGATCGCCTTGGCCCACTGGCAGGCAATCAAGCCGACCCCGCCGGCAGCGGCATGGAACAGGATCGTGTCGCCCGCCTTCAGCTTGTGCGTGCGGTTGAACAGGTATTGCACCGTCAGGCCCTGCAGCATCATCGCCGCGGCGGTGTCGAGGCCGATGTCGTCCGGCAAACGCAGCAGCACCGACGCGTCGATATTGCGCGCTTCCGAATATGCGCCCAGGGCGCCGCCGGCATACGCGACGCGGTCGCCCACTTTCACATCGGTCACGCCCTCGCCGACCGCCTCGACCACGCCGGCCGCTTCCTTGCCCAGTCCGCCTGGCAACGGCTGCGGATACAGCCCTGTACGAAAATACACGTCGATGAAATTGACGCCGATCGCCTCGTGCCGCACCCGCGCTTCGCCCGGACCCGGCGCGCCGAGTTCGACGTCGACGTATTCCAGCACCTCGGGGCCGCCGGTGCGGTTCATGCGAATTGCTTTGACCATTTTTTTTCTCCGTTTGTTATTTGAGTGACATGAGCTGCAGTTGCGTCAGCACCAGCTGCGCAGTCGAGATGTTGGTGGCGCACGCCACGTTGTGGACGTCGCAGGCGCGCACCAGCGCGTTGATGTCGGGCTCGTGCGGCTGCGGCGTCATCGGGTCGCGCAGGAAGATGACGGCGTCGATCTGGCCCTCGACCAGCGCGGCACCGATCTGCAGGTCGCCGCCGAACGGGCCGGAATGCTTGCGCTCGACCGTCAGGCCCAGTTCGTTGGCCAGGCGCGCGCCGGTGGTGCCGGTCGCTACCAGCGTGCAGCCGCGCAGGAAATCGAGATACTCGGCGGCCAGCATGACCATCTCGTCTTTCTTCTTGTCATGCGCGATCAGGGCGATTCTTGGTTTCATCGGGATGTCTATTTCTTCTTCGACAGCAGGTAAATGCCTGCAAACACAAGGCCGGTGCCGCATAGCTGCACCGCGGTGATCGGTTCGCCCAGGATCCAGGCGCCGAGAAACAGCGTCGACACCGGGCCGACCATGCCCGCTTGCGACGCCGTGGCGGCGCCGATGCGCTGCACCGCCGCCATCGTCATGAACACTGGCAAGATCGTACAGAATACTCCGTTCACCAGCGACAGGCCATACACCTCGGCCGGCTGGATCAGCAGCGCGGCCGGGCGCAGCACGAAGAACTGGGCGATGCAGGCCACGCTGGAGACGCACATCGCGTACGACACCAGCCGCAGCGATCCGATCCGCCGCACCAGTTCGCCCGAGCCGAGCAGGTAGATCGCGTAACAGACGGCCGAGCCTAGCACCAGCAGCGAGCCGGTGGCAGTGTCGCCCTTGCCTTCGCCGAGGTCGTGCACGAACACCAGCACGATGCCGCAGTAGGACAGCGCCAGCGCCATCGACTCCCAGCGGCCGATGTGGCGCTTGAGCAACAGCGCGGTAATGAGCAGCACCAACGTGGGCGTCAGGAACAGGATCAGGCGCTCGAGGCCGACGGTGATGTACTGCAGCCCGAGAAAATCGAGGAAGCTCGACACGTAATAGCCGATCAGGCCCAGGCCGACCAGGCGCCAGCGGTCGGCCGCCGACAGCGGCGCCCCGGTGCGCATCTGCCAGACGGCGACGGCGGCGAACACGGGCAGCGAAAACAGCATGCGAAAGGCGATCACGGTGACCGCGTCGAGCTGATAGCGGTACAGCAGCTTGGCGACGATCGCCTTGGTGGAAAACAGCACCGCGCCGGCGATGGCGATCGACAGCCCGGCGATCAAGGCCGGCCTGGCGACGGCGTGGTGCGGCTGTGCCGCTGAGATTTTGCGCATCCAACAAGTGTAGAACGATTCGCAATTCTCGGCTGGCGCAGCCTCCGGGTTTGGGGTCTGACCCCGACGGTCAGACCCCGGTTTGCGCAGGTTGCCTGCATGCCCCTATGTTAAAATGTTGGCCAAACTCGCACACCGTCTAAGGAACATTCGACATGGCTGGACACAGCAAATGGGCCAACATCAAGCATAAAAAGGCCGCTACCGATGCCAAGCGCGGCAAAGTCTGGACGCGCCTGATCAAGGAAATCACCGTCGGCGCCCGCATGGGCGGCCCCGACATCGCGACCAACCCGCGCCTGCGCCTGGCGGTCGACAAGGCGGCCGACGCCAACATGCCGAAGGAAAACGTGACGCGTGCGATCCAGCGCGGCTCCGGCGGCCTCGAAGGCGTCAACTATGAAGAAGTGCGCTACGAAGGCTACGGCATCGGCGGCGCCGCCATCATCGTCGACTGCATGACCGACAACCGTGTGCGTACCGTGGCCGAAGTACGCCACGCCTTTAACAAGCACGGCGGCAACATGGGCAACGAAGGCTCGGTCGCGTTCATGTTCAAGCATCTGGGCCAGCTGCTGTTCGCGCCCGGCGTCGACGAGGACAAGCTGATGGAAGCGGCGCTCGAAGCCGGCGCCGACGACGTCGTGCAAGATGACGAAGGCGGCTTTGAAGTGCTGTGCGATCCGTTCGCCTTCCCGGCCGTCAAGGAGGCGCTGGAAAAGGCCGGCTTCAAGGCCGAAGTGGCCGAGATCATCATGAAGCCGGACGCCGAAACCGTCATGACGGGCGAAGACGCCATCAAGATGCAGAAGATCCTCGACGCGCTCGAAAACCTCGACGACGTCCAGGAAGTCTATACCAACGCCCTGATCGAAGAACAAGCATGAAAATCCTGGTAGTCGGCTCTGGTGGCCGCGAACACGCACTGGCCTGGAAACTCGCCCAATCCGAGCGCATTCAAGTGGTGTACGTCGCCCCTGGCAATGGCGGCACCGCGCGCGACGGCCGGCTCGTCAACGTCGACATCAGCGATCCGGCCAAGCTGGCCGACTTCGCCCAGATCGAGAACATCGCGCTGACGGTGGTCGGTCCCGAGACGCCGCTGGCGGCCGGCATCGTCAACCTGTTCCGCGCGCGCGGCCTGAAGATCTTCGGCCCGACGAAGGAAGCGGCGCAGCTGGAAAGCTCGAAGGATTTCGCCAAGTCGTTCATGCAGCGCCACGGCATCCCGACGGCGGCCTACCGCACCTTCTCGCAAGCGCGCGACGCGCACGCCTACATCGACGAGCAAGGCGCGCCGATCGTCATCAAGGCCGATGGCCTGGCTGCCGGCAAAGGCGTGGTGGTGGCGATGACGCTGGCCGAAGCGCACGACGCCGTCGACCTGATGCTGCTCGATAACCGCTTCGGCGACGCCGGCGCGCGCGTCGTCGTCGAAGAGTTTTTGGCTGGCGAAGAAGCGAGCTTCATCATCATGTGCGACGGCAAGAACGTGCTGCCGCTGGCCACCAGCCAGGATCACAAGCGCCTGAAGGACCAGGACGAAGGCCCGAACACGGGCGGCATGGGCGCCTATTCGCCGGCGCCGATCGTCACGCCGGCGATGCACGCGCGCGTCATGCGCGAGGTGATCAACCCGACCATCACAGGCATGGCCAAAGACGGCATCACCTTCACTGGCTTCCTGTACGCCGGCCTGATGATCGACGCCCAGGGAAATCCGAAGACGCTTGAATTCAACTGCCGCATGGGCGACCCTGAAACGCAGCCGATCATGGCGCGCCTCAAGAGCGACCTGGTTGGCGTGATGGAGCACGCCGTCAACGGCACGCTCGACACGGTGGAGCTGGAGTGGGACCGCCGCACCGCGGTTGGCGTGGTGATGGCGGCGGCCGGCTACCCGGACGATCCGCGCAAGGGCGACGTCATCGAAGGCATCCCGGCCGAGACGGCCGAATGCGTCACTTTCCATGCCGGCACCACGATCGTTGACGGCGCCTTGCGCACCAACGGCGGGCGCGTGCTGTGCGTGGTCGGCCTGGGCGACAGCGTCAAGATGGCGCAGAAGCAGGCCTATGAAACGGTCGACCGGATCCGCTTCGCCGGCGCCCAGTTCCGGCGCGACATCGGCTGGCGCGGCCTGAAGCACTAACGGCATCAACGCCGGTGTCAGGTCTGACATTCGGACATTTGAAGAACCAAACGGCATCAACGCTGGTGTCAGGTCTGACATTCGGACATTTGAAGAACCAAATGTCCGAATGTCAGACCTGACACCGGTCCCATATCATAAAAGCCGCGCCCAGTGTACAATTCGTCCTCACTTTTTTATTCCCCGAACCTCTCCTGATGTCATCGCCCTCCCCTCACGCCGTCAAGGCCTGGCTGCTCGACCTGCAAGAACGAATCGTCACCGCGCTCGAAGCGGTCGACGGCAAGCCGTTCGCACGCGACGCGTGGCAGCGGCCCGAAGGCGGCGGCGGCATCTCGCGCCTGGTCGAGGAAGGCAACGTGTTCGAACGCGGCGGCGTCAATTTTTCGCACGTCACCGGCGCCAGCCTGCCGCCGTCGGCCGCGGCCGCGCGCCCCGAACTGGCCGGCCGCGCGTGGGAAGCGATGGGCGTCTCGCTGGTGCTCCATCCGCGTAATCCGTATGCGCCCACAGTCCACATGAACGTGCGCTTTTTCGAAGCGACCGCCGTTGGCCAGGACCCGGTCTGGTGGTTCGGCGGCGGCATGGACCTGACGCCCTACTACGGCTTCGCCGACGACGCGCGCCACTTCCACCAGTCTTGCCACGACGCGCTCGCCCCTTACGGCGACACGCTGCACCCGCTGTTCAAGGCCTGGTGCGACAAGTACTTCTACCTGAAGCACCGCCAGGAGCCGCGCGGCGTCGGCGGCATCTTCTTCGACGACTTCAACGACGTGCCGTTCGACGACGCCTTCGCGATGACGCAAAGCGTCGGCGACAGCTTCCTGGCCGCCTACCTGCCGATCCTGGAACGGCGCTCCAGCATGCCGTACGGCGAGCGCGAACGCGACTTCCAGGCGTACCGGCGCGGTCGCTACGTCGAGTTCAACCTGGTGTGGGACCGCGGCACGCTGTTCGGCCTGCAGTCGGGCGGGCGCACCGAGGCGATCCTGATGTCGATGCCGCCGATCGTCAAATGGCGCTACGACTGGCATCCGGAACCGGGCACGCCGGAAGCGGCGCTGGCCACCGACTTCCTGGTCCATAAAGACTGGCTCCAGACGTGACGATATGCGTCGCACTGCTGGGAGGCAGTTTCGACCCGGTCCATCATGGTCATGTGGCGTTGGCCGCACTGTTCGCACAATTGCTCCGGCCCGACCAGCTGCGCATCGTCCCCGCCGGTAACCCCTGGCAGAAGAACGCGCTGAACGCGAGCGCCGACGAGCGCGTGACGATGATCGAACTGGCGTTTCGCGCAGCGGCGCTGCCAATCACCGTCGACCGCCGCGAAATCGCGCGCGCCGCGCCGACCTACACCGTCGACACGCTGCGCGAGGTGCGCGCCGAACTCGGGCCCGATGCATCGATCGTGTTCCTGATCGGCGCCGACCAGCTGCAGCAGTTGGACAGCTGGCGCGACTGGAAATCGCTGTTCGACTACGCCCACATCGGCGTGGCCGCCAGGCCCGGATATGCGCTCGACGCGGCGGCTTTGCCGAGCGCCGTGGCACAGGAAATTAAAACACGCCAGGGGAGCCTGGAACAGCTTCGTACTACACCGTCCGGCAGGATGTTCCTGGCCGAGGCGCTGGCCGTGGACATCTCAGCCACCCAGATTCGTGCTGCATTACAACGGGGGGGAAAGGCAGACTCGCTTATCCCCGAGGTAGTGCTAGACTACATTCAACAACATAATCTATACAAAATCTAATGGATATCAAAAAATTGCAAACCCTCGTCATTGACGCACTCGAGGACGTCAAGGGCCAGGACATCACCGTGTTCGACACGGTACACCTCACCAGCCTGTTCGACCGTATCGCGGTCGTCTCGGGCACCTCGAACCGCCAGACCAAGGCGCTCGCCGCCTCGGTGCGCGACAAGGTCAAGGACGCCGGCGGCGACGTCATCGGCATCGAAGGCGAAGACACCGGCGAATGGGTGCTGGTCGACCTCGGCGACATGATCGTCCACATCATGCAGCCGGCGATTCGCCAGTACTACCGCCTCGAAGAAATCTGGGGCGACAAGCCGGTCAAGCTCGGCGCGGCCAAGCGCAAGGGCACCACGGAAGCGGCCGACGTCAAGGAAGCCGCCGCCAAGCCACGCTCGAAGCACCTGGCGTCGACCCAGGCAGCGCCGGAAGTCAAGCCGGTCAACGAGCGCAAGCCCGCGGCCAAGAAAGCGGCCGCCAAAACGGCCACCACCGCGGCCAAGAAGCCGGCGGCGAAAAAAGCCACCAAGGCAGTGGGCAAAGTCGTCAAGATCGCGCCAACGAAGACCGAAGTGGCAGCCGTCAAGGCGCTCAAGGCGCAGCCAGCCAAGCGCGTTGCCGCCGTCAAGGTGGCCAAGCCCGCAGCCGATGCGGTGCCGGAAAAGAAGGTCATCAAGCGCGTCGCAAAAAAAGCCGCAGCAGAGTAAGGCCAGCTTCGCATGCAGCTCATCATCGCTGCGGTCGGCCACAAGATGCCGGCCTGGATCGAGACCGGCTTCACCGAATACGCGAAGCGCATGCCGCCCGAGCTGCGCATCGTGCTCAAGGAAGTCAAGCCGGTCGAGCGCTCCGGCAGCAAGACCGCCGCCACCGCGATGGCGCTCGAACGCGACCGCATCGAAGCGGTCCTGCCGAAAAACGTGCGCATCATCGCCCTCGATGAACGCGGCAAGGACCTCACCAGCGTCGGCCTGTCGCAGCAGCTGATGCAGTGGCAGCAGGACGGCCGCGACACCGCATTCCTCATCGGCGGCGCCGACGGCCTCGATCCTGAACTGAAAGCGAAGGCCGAAGGCCTCATCCGGATCTCCAGCATGACGCTCCCGCACGGCATTGTGCGTGTTATGCTGGCGGAGCAGTTGTATAGGGCGTGGTCGATTACGCAAAACCACCCCTATCACCGCGTCTGACCAATCCGATAATGCCGCTGATGAAACCGATCGACAGAAAAATCTATCTGGCCTCCAAGAGCCCCCGCCGTCGTGAATTGTTGCGCCAGATCGGCGTCGAATTCGAACTCCTCATGCTTCGCAACGAGACCGCGCGCGGCCCGGACGTTTCCGAATCGGTCAATCCGGGCGAGTCGCCGGCCGACTATGTCGCCCGCGTCGCCAACGAAAAAGCCGCCTTTGCGTGGAACATCGTGCTGTGGCGCCGCATGCCGGCGCGCCCGGTGCTGGCGGCCGACACCACCGTCACCATCGACGGCGAGATCCTCGGCAAGCCGGCCAATCCGGACGAGGCGGCGCGCATGCTCGAGCGCCTGTCCGGCCGCACCCACCAGGTCCTGACGTCGGTCGCGGTCCACCACACCAACATGGCCGAGCAGATCACGCAGGTGTCCGACGTGCGCTTCGCCACGCTCAGCGCGGCCACCATCAAGGCCTACTGCACCAGCGCCGAACCGTACGACAAGGCCGGCGGCTACGGCATCCAGGGCATCGCCGCGCTGTTCATCGAGCATATCGAAGGCAGCCACTCCGGCATCATGGGGCTGCCGCTGTACGAAACGGCGCGCCTGCTGCGCCAGGCCGGCGTGCCGCTGGCATAGTGCGGCTTCATGCGGGCCGCATAGTCCGCGTGCTGTCCTGTTCAGCCCCACGCCGCGGGCCCGCGCGTGTATGATCGCAGCTATGAACGAAGACATCCTCATCAACATCACACCGCAGGAGACGCGGGTCGCGCTGATCCTGCAAGGCGCCGTGCAGGAACTGCACATCGAACGCACGCTCACGCGCGGCCTGGCCGGCAACGTCTACCTCGGCAAAGTGGTGCGCGTGCTGCCGGGGATGCAGTCCGCCTTCATCGACATTGGCCTCGAGCGCGCCGCCTTCCTGCACGTGGCCGACATCTGGGAAGCGCGCACGCATGACGGCCCGGCGGTGGCGCCGACCGCGATCGAAAAAATCCTGTTCGACGGCCAGGTGCTGACGGTGCAGGTCATCAAGGATCCGATCGGCACCAAGGGCGCGCGCCTGTCGACGCAGATCTCGATTGCCGGGCGCATGCTGGTGTACCTGCCGCAGGACAGCCATATCGGCATCTCGCAGAAAATCGAAAAGGAATCGGACCGCGACCTGCTGCGCAGCCGTTTGCAAAGCCTGCTGCCGGCCGAAGAAAAAGGCGGCTACATCGTGCGCACGATGGCCGAGGAAGCGTCCGACACCGACCTGGCGGCCGACGTCGACTACCTGCGCAAGACGTGGGCGGCGATCGTCCACGGCGCCCGCACCCGCCCCGCCACCAGCCTGCTGTACCAGGACCTGAACCTGGCGCAGCGCGTGCTGCGCGACTTCGTGCACGACGAGACGGCCAGCATCCAGGTCGACTCGCGCGAGAACTACGTCAAGCTGGTCGAATTCGCCCAGGCCTACACGCCGACCGAGCTGCCGCGGCTGCAGCACTACACCGGCGAGCGCCCGCTGTTCGACCTGTACGGCGTCGAAGAAGAGATCCTGCGCGCGCTCGGCCGGCGCGTCGATCTCAAGTCCGGCGGCTACCTGATCGTCGACCAGACCGAGGCGATGACGACTATCGACGTCAACACCGGCGGCTTCGTCGGCGGGCGCAACTTTGCCGACACCATCTTCAAGACCAACCTGGAAGCGGCGCATGCGATCGCGCGCCAGCTAAGGCTGCGCAACCTGGGCGGCATCATCATCCTCGACTTCATCGACATGGACAACGCCGAGCATCGCAATGCGGTGCTGCAGGAGCTCAAAAAAACCTTGTCGCGCGACCGCACCAAGGTGTCGGTCAGCAGCTTCTCCGCGCTCGGGCTGGTGGAGATGACGAGGAAGCGCACGCGCGAATCGCTGGCGCACATCCTGTGCGAGCCGTGTCCCGCTTGCGCCGGCAAGGGCCAGGTCAAGACCAGCCGCACCATCTGCTACGAAATCCTGCGCGAGTTGCTGCGCGAGGCGAAGCAGTTCAATCCGCGCGAGTTCCGCATCCTGGCGTCGCAGGAAGTGGTCGACCTGTTCCTCGAAGAAGAGTCGCAGCACCTGGCCATGCTGGGCGACTTCATCGGCAAGCGTATTTCGCTGCAGGTGGAGAACGCCTACCACCAGGAGCAGTACGACGTCATTTTGATGTAGGCACATCCGATTTCGCACTTTTCCCGGCGGCTTACGGGTAGATTACAATTTGGCAACTGGAGCAGTCAGCTGCGCCAGCGTCGCCCACTGTGCGTCCACCGCTCTACCCTCAAAGGAAAATTGATGAAACACTTGATCGCCGTCGCCGTCGCCGTCTTGCCATTAACCCTCGTCCATGCGGCCGATACCGAACTGGCGAATGCGGTCGCCAAGGATTACAACGGCCGCCTCGGTGCCCTGTTCGACCATTTCCATCGCAACCCGGAGCTGTCGTTCATGGAGACCAGGACGGCGGCGCGTCTGGCCGCGGAGCTGCGCGCAAGCGGCTTTGAAGTGACCGAAGGCGTCGGCGGCACCGGCGTCGTGGCGATCATGAAGAACGGTCCAGGGCCGCTGGTGATGATGCGTGCCGACATGGACGGGCTGCCTGTGCTGGAAAAATCCGGGCTGAAGAACGCCTCGACGGCGATGGGCAAGGACCGCGAAGGCAATCTCTCGCCCGTCACCCACGCTTGCGGCCACGACGTCCACATCACCAGCCTTGCCGGTACCGCACAGCAGATGGCGGCGCGCCGCAGCCAGTGGTCCGGCACCCTGATGCTGATCGGCCAGCCGGCCGAAGAACGCGTCGGCGGCGCCAGCGCGATGATGAAAGACCGCGTCTGGGAGCGCTTCGGCCGGCCCGACTATGCCTTGGCCTTCCACGTGTCGTCCGACGTCGAAGCGGGCAAGATCTTTGTCACCGAGGGCTCGCCCTACTCCGGCGCCGACACCGTCGAAATCCTGATCCATGGCGTCGGCGCGCACGGCGCCAGCCCGCACCGCGGCAAGGATCCCGTGATGCTCGGCGCGCAGATCGTCGTCGCCCTGCAGACCATCATCAGCCGCGAACGCGAGCCGCACGAGGCGGCCGTGATCACCGTCGGCTCCTTCCACGCGGGCAGCAAGGCCAACATCATTGCCGACACGGCCAAGCTGCAACTGACCGTGCGCAACGAGAGCGCGAAGACGCGCACGATGCTGCTCGATGCCATCAAGCGGGTGGCGATCAATACCGCACGCGCGAATGGCGTCGCCGAGGACCGGCTGCCTGAGGTGAAGGTACTCGATGAGGAAACGCCGCCGACGCTGAACGATCCGGCGCTCACCCGGCGCATGAAACAGGCGTGGAGCGACAAGCTTGGCGCAGGTATCTTTGACGCCAACTACGCCCGTGCCGGCATGGGCGCCGAGGATTTCCCGTTCTTCACCACCAAGCCATATATCCCGAGCGTCTACTTTACCGTTGGCGGCACCAGCAAGGCGGTGCTGGACGCAGCCGCGGCAGGAGGCGCCCCGGTGCCGAGCCACCACAGCGCGATCTTCAAGGTCGAGCCCGAGCCTGCGATCCGTACCGGCGTCGAAGCGACTGTCACCGCGATGCTCGCCCTGATGAAGAAGCCGGCGTAAACGCAGCGCCGCCGCCCGCGCCGCGTCTGGTTTGTCGTCATCGGCAGATGCAGCGCGGCGCCGTCCACCTCGCGGTCGTAGTATGCTCCTCCTTGCATAACATTGACTGGAGCGACAATGAACATCTTGATGGTACTGACTTCGCACGATCGCCTCGGCGATACTGGCAAAAAGACCGGCTTCTGGCTGGAAGAATTCGCCGCGCCCTATTACATTTTCAAGGATGCGGGCGCGGCCATCACGCTGGCTTCACCCAAGGGCGGCCAGCCGCCACTCGATCCGAAAAGCGACGAACCCGACTCGCAGACCGACGCCACGCGCCGCTTCAAGAACGACCCGGCAGCGCAACAGGCGCTGGCCAATACGGTGGCGCTCAGCACCGTGTCGGCCGACGATTTCGACACGGTGTTCTATCCGGGCGGGCATGGACCGCTGTGGGACCTGGCTAAGGACAGGCATTCGATCCAGCTGATCGAGGCGATGAACGCGGCAGGGAAACTCGTCACGGCTGTCTGCC
The DNA here is from genome assembly GCF_049897565.1 of Massilia sp. TWR1-2-2. Classification (NCBI taxonomy): domain Bacteria; kingdom Pseudomonadati; phylum Pseudomonadota; class Betaproteobacteria; order Burkholderiales; family Oxalobacteraceae; genus Massilia; species Massilia sp. TWR1-2-2. The sequence continues at coordinate 219,970 of NZ_JAFCWM010000005.1, forward strand.
ATGCGCCGGGTATTTTCAAGGATGCCCGCGCTGCCGACGGTTCACCGCTGGTCAAAGGCAAGCAGGTCACCGGCTTCACCAATACCGAGGAAGAGGCGGTACACCTGACGAAGGTCGTCCCCTTCCTGGTCGAGGACATGCTCAAGGCGAACGGCGGCGCCTACAGCAAGGGCGACGACTGGGCGCCGTACGTCGTCACCGACGGCAACCTGATCACCGGGCAAAACCCGGCATCGTCGGCGCCGGCGGCCGAAGCGGCGCTGCAGTACCTGAAGGCGAAGCGCTAAGCCTGCGCGGGCCTACTTCGCCGCGCGGCGGCTCAGCGCGTTGATGTCGGGGCTCTCGAGCACCCGCTTCTGCGCGCCGTTGCGCACCGCCGCCAGCATCGCCTGTCCGACCTGCGGCGTGCTGAGGATCTGCTCGGGCAGCATTTTGCGCAGCAGGGGCATGACGGGCCTGGCCAGGTTGTAGAACCAGCGGTACGCCGTCGTTTTCGACTTCACGCCGACCGGTTCGATCATCCCGGGCCGGAAGATGTACATGCCGCGAAAGGGCAGCTTCAGTAGCGCGTTCTCGGTCTTGCCGCGCACCCGTTGCCACATCACGCGGCTCGTCTCGCTGCTGTCGGCGCCGACGCCCGACACATATACGAACACCATCTGCGGATTGAGCCGCGCCAGCGTGCCGGCCACCGCCAGCGTCATGTCGTACGTGACGTGCGTGTAGGCCTGCTCGGCCACGCCCGACGAGGTGACGCCGATGCAGAAGAAGCAGGCGTCGTAGCCGGTCAGCTCAAGCTCGACGCCGCTGTAGTCCCACATCTCGGCGTGCACCAGTTCCTGCAGCTTCGGGTGCTGCAGGCCGGTCGGCGTGCGCCCGACCGTCAGCACCTTTTCCACATCGGAGGCAGCCAGGCATTCGCGCAGCGCGCCCTGCCCCACCATGCCGGTGGCGCCAAAAATTAGTACGTTCACGAGTGTCCTTGCGGTGGTGTCCAGAATCGCCATCTTACCGCGCAGGCCGCGCCGACGCTAGCCGGCGGCGGCCAGCAGCTGCGGCTCGAACTCGAGCCGTTCCTGGCCCGTCAGCAGCAGGAAGTGCTTGCCCGAGCAGCGCGCCAGCAGCGCCATGCCGACCCGCTCGGCCACCATGTGCCCCATCTGCGTGGTGCCCGAGCGCGACAGCAGGAACGGGATGCCCATCTGCGCGCCCTTCATCACCATCTCCGACGTCAGGCGCCCGGTGGTATAGAACACCTTGTCGCCGCCGTCGATATCGTCGAGCCACATGCGCCCGGCGATCGCATCGACCGCGTTGTGGCGGCCGACGTCCTCGAAAAAGTGCAGCAGCTCGCCCTGGTTGGTAAACAGCGCGCAGCCGTGCACCGAGCCGGCCTGCTTGTAGATCGAATGCTGCGTGCGGATGATGTCGACGATCTTGTAGACCACCGACTGGCGCAGGCGCGCATCGGGCGGCAGCGCGATCTGGTCGATCTCGTCCATCAGCCCGCCGAACACCGAGCCTTGGCCGCAGCCGGTGGTGACGACTTTTTTCGACGTGCGCTCCTCGACATCGGCGATGCCGTTGCGGGTCACCACCGCCACCGAATCGACCGACCAGTCGACCTGCACCGATTCGATCTCGGCGATCGATTTGACCAGCCGCTGGTTGCGCAGGTAGCCGAGGATCAAGGCCTCGGGCGCGCCGCCGAGCGTCATCAGGGTCACCAGTTCGCGCTTGTCGACGTACACCGTCAGTGGCCGCTCGGCCGGGATGGCGATGACGGAGCGGCGTCCGCGCTCGTCGATGACTTCGACGTCGTGCGTCAGGGGGGCGCTCGCCTCGGACAGCTGCGGGCGAAGTAAGGAAATGGGCATCATGCGCGATATTGTGCCATACACTTCCCGTGCGTACGGGTCCGCAACTTCGCCCATTTCGCTTATTACCTCAAATCAAGTTCTGGTGTCAGGTCTGACATTCGGGCATTTTCCGTAGAAATGTCCGAATGTCAGACCTGACACCAGCGTTTGCCGTAAGCACATCCGGAGGTGGCAGGTCGGCCACCTCGGATGCGCCCGGCTGAAACCGGTGTCAGGTCTGACATTCGGACATAACCCCGGCCTGATCGCATGAACGAATCTTGAACTGATCGGCAGCCTTGCGGTCGAACGGTGCCACATCTAACGGCGTATCGACTATGGGCAGACCACTTCGTATTGAATTTGCCGGTGCCATCTACCACATTACGTCACGAGGCAACCGCCGGGAGCCGATCTATTTGAATGATGGCGATCGCTACGCATGGCAGCAAATCCTCGCTTCCGTATGCGCCCGATTTCATTGGAGGATCCACGCGTTCTGCCAGATGGGCAATCACTACCATATGATCGCCGAGACCCTCGCCGCGACGCTGACGCGCGGGATGCGGCAGCTGAACGGTGAATATACAAGACGATTCAACTTCCGGAACGCGACAGTCGGGCACTTGTTTCAGGGACGCTATCACGCAATTCTGGTGCAGCGACAAAGCTATCTGCTGGAACTGAGCCGCTATGTCGTGCTCAACCCCGTTCGCGCAGGAATGGTAAGCGGGCCAGAGGCGTGGGCCTGGAGCAGCTTCGGCATGACGTGCAGCGATGTGCCGCCACCCGAATGGCTGGAAACCGACTCGCTTCTGAGCCAATTCGGGGTCGAGCGCCAAGATGCAGTCCAGTCCTATCGCGCGTTCGTCGCGGCCGGCCGCGGTCTCAAGAGTCCAATGACCAACCTTCGCAACCAGCTGTTCGTGGGTGACGACAACTTTTTGAAACAGATCAGCGCTGTAGAAAAACGACCGACGAGTTCAGAAATTTCGCGTACTCAAAAAATGTTGGCTGCACCCGAACTTCACGAATATGATGTCCGCAAGGCCACCCGGCAGGCGGCGATGGCGCGCGCGTATATTGACGGCAGCTACACAATGGCAGAGATTGCTGCGCATTTTTCGGTGCATTACAAGACAGTCAGTCGCGCTGTACGGAGCTACGAGGCTGCGCAAAGCACCATTCTCCGGCCTTCAGAGACGAAAATGTACGATTGTCAGACCTGACACCAGTGTTTCGCTGTGCAAACTGCCGTTCCGAAAAACATTTGACATGCGCGCCACTCGGGGGCAAACTGAACCAATCAAAGGAGTTTGGGCAGACGATGGACGCGGAAATCGAAGTGTTTGGCGATGACGACAGCAAGGACCGGCAGTTCGTCAACGCGCTCGCCCGCGGCCTCGAAGTGCTGCGCTGCTTTCGCCCCGGCGAGCAGTTCCTGGCCAACGCCGAACTGGCGCGCCGCACCGCCATCCCGAAGCCGACCATTTCGCGCCTGACCTACACCTTGACCAAACTGGGCTACCTGGCCTACTCCGAGCAGCAGGGCAAATACCAGCTCGGCGCGGGCGTCCTGGCGCTCGGCTACCGCATGCTGTCGAACTACGACGTGCGCAAGATGGCGCGCGCGCCGATGCAGGAGCTGGCCGAATACGCGCAGGCGTCGGTGTCGCTCGGCACGCGCGACCGCCTCAGCATGGTCTACATCGAAACGTGCCGCAGCAGCGCCAACGTCACCTTGCGGCTCGACGTCGGCTCGCGCATCCCGATCGCCACCACCGCGATGGGCAAGGCGCTGCTGTGCGTACTGCCGCAGGCCGAGCGCGACTACCTGCTCGACCACGTGCGCCAGCACGAAGGCGAGCGCTGGCCGGCGATCAAGGCCGGCATCGAGCAGGGCTTCAAGGATTTCCAGGACCTGGGCTTTTGCATCGCCGCCGGCGAATGGCAGAACGACGTGCACGCGGTCGGCGTACCGACCTTCGGCGCCGACGGCGAGCAGGTCATGTCGTTTAACTGCGGCGGCCCGGCCTACCTGCTGTCGCGCGAAAAACTGGTCAGCGATCTCGGTCCCCGCCTGGTGCAGCTGGTCAAAAACATTGAAACCAACCTTGGACGCGACTAGCGCGAACGACGACATGATCCGTGACGAAGAAACCCTCAACATCCTCCTCGACAGCATCGCCCGCTTCGTGCGCGAAGTGCTGGTGCCGAACGAGCAGATCGTCGCCGAGACCGACGAGATCCCGCCCGCCATCGTCGCGCAGATGCGCGAGCTTGGCCTGTTCGGCCTGTCGATCCCGGAGCAGTACGGCGGCCTGCAGCTGACGATGGAAGAGGAAGTGCGGGTCGCTTTCGAAATCGCCCACACGTCGCCGGCCTTTCGCTCGCTGATCGGCACCAACAACGGCATCGGCTCGCAAGGCATCGTCATCGACGGCACCGCGGAACAAAAAGAGTACTACCTGCCGAAGCTGGCCGCCGGCGACATCATCGGCGCCTTCGCGCTGACCGAACCTGGTTCGGGCTCGGACGCGGCATCGCTGCGCACCAGCGCCGTGCGCGACGGCGACTTCTATATCCTTAACGGCAGCAAGCGCTACATCACGAATGCGCCCGAGGCCAGCATCTTCACCGTGATGGCGCGCACCGATCCGCAAAAGCGCGACGCCGGCGCCATCTCCGCCTTCATCGTCGAGAAGAATACGCCCGGCCTCTCGCTTGGCAAGACCGACAAGAAGATGGGCCAGCGCGGCGCCCACACCTGCGACGTGGTGTTCGAAAACTGCCGCGTGCCGGCGGCAAACGTCATCGGCGGCAAGGAAGGCGTCGGCTTCAAGACGGCCATGAAAGTGCTCGACAAGGGCCGCCTGCACATCGCCGCGGTGTGCGTCGGCGCGGCCGAGCGCATGCTGGACGACGCGCTGCGCTACGCGATGGAGCGCCAGCAGTTCGGCCAGCCGATCGCCGAATTCCAGCTGATCCAGGCGATGCTGGCCGACAGCAAGGCCGAGATCTACGCCGCGCGCAGCATGGTGCTCGACGCCGCCCGCAAGCGCGACAACGGCGACGACGTCTCGACCGAAGCGTCGTGCTGCAAGCTGTTCGCCTCCGAGATGTGCGGCCGCGTGGCCGACCGATCGGTGCAGATCCACGGCGGCGCCGGCTACATTTCCGAATACGCGGCCGAACGCTTCTACCGCGACGTGCGCCTGTTCCGCATCTACGAGGGCACCTCGCAGATCCAGCAGATCGTCATCGCCCGCAACATGATCAAGGCGGCGCAGAAATAAATGGATACCACCGCGCTGCTCGCCGCCCTGCCGTCGCGCATCAGCGCGATTGCGCGCCAGCGCGCGGCAACCTCACCCGATGCGCCGGCGCTGCACGAGGAAGGCCGCTTGTGGACCTGCGCGCAGCTGGCCCTGGAGGTCGATGCGCACGCCGCCCTGCTGCGCCAGCTCGGCGTGCGCGCCGGCGACCGCGTGATCGTGGTCGGTGAAAACTGCATGGCGCAGGTGGCGCTCATTTTCGCCGCCGCCGAACTCGATGCCTGGATCGTCAACGTCAACGCGCGCCTGTCCGCCGCCGAAATTGCCACCATCCGCGCGCACAGCGGCGCGCGCCGCGTGCTGTACACGGTGGCCGCATCGGCCGAAGCGCGCCAGCATGCCGCTGGCGACGACGCCCAGAACCACGGTGCGCTGATGGCCGGCCCGCTCAACGAAGCGTGCACGCCGGAGCCGGTCGACGCCGGCAACGAGCAGGTCGCCGCGCTGATCTACACCACCGGCACCACCGGCCATCCAAAAGGCGTGATGCTCACGCACCGCAACCTGCTGTTCATCGCCGCGGTTTCGAGCACGCTGCGCGGCCTGACGCCGCAAGACCGCGCCTACGGCGTGCTGCCGATCTCGCACGTGTACGGCCTGGCGTCGGTGATGCTGGGCACCCTGTACGCCGGCGCCTGCCTGTACCTGGCGCCGCGTTTCTCGGCGGCCGCCATGCTGCGCGCGATTACCGGGGACCGCCTCACCATCCTGCAGGGCGTGCCGGCCATGTACGCGCGCCTGCTGGAGCTGGCCGCCGCGCCGCTGGCGTCGAACCTGCGCTTCATCTACGCCGGCGGCTCGCCGCTTGATCCGAGCCTCAAGCGCCAGGTCGAGCAGGTGTTCGCCCTGCCGCTGCATAACGGCTATGGCATGACCGAAAGTTCGCCGACCATCAGCCAGACGCGCCTTGACGCGCCGCGCGCCGACACCTCGGTCGGCAGCGCCATTCCCGGCGTGGAGGTGCGCATCGTCGACGAAGCCGGCGCCGATGTCGCGCCAGGCGCCGCGGGCGAACTGTGGGTGCGCGGACCGAACGTCATGCGCGGCTACTACCGCGAACCGGAACTGACCGCGGCCGCCATGCGCGCCGGCGGCTGGCTCAATACCGGCGACATGGCGCGCCAGGACCCCGACGGCGCGCTCTTCATCGTCGGGCGCACCAAGGAGCTGATCATCCGCTCGGGCTTTAACGTCTACCCTCTCGAGGTGGAGACCGTGCTCAATGCCCATCCCGGCGTCGTACAGTCGGCGGTTGTCGGGCGCACCGTCGCCGCCGGCAACGAGGAGGTGGTGGCATTCGTCGAGGCGAACCCGCAGCAGCGACCAGGCGAACAGGAACTGCGCGACTATCTTGCGCAGCATCTCTCGCCCTACAAGTGCCCCAGCCAGATCGTCATCATGGCGGCGCTGCCGGCCGCGGCGACCGGAAAAATTTTGAAAGGCCAGTTGAAAGCACTGGCACAGGACATGTCCGCAACAAAAGCATAAGCGGACAAAGCGCCGGCGCCGTCACCGCGGCCCGGGGATTTATTACCGGAGGAGACAAGTAGATGAAGACGACTTTTAAACGTATCGGGCTGGCAGCCATGGTTTCGGCTGCATTCATGGGCGCGGCCAGCGCCGAAGAGTTCAAGGTGGGGGCGGAACTGCCGCTCACCGGCAGCCTGGCGCGCGTTGGCGCCGGCATGCAGGAAGGGATCATGGTCGCTGCCGAAGTGTTCAACAAGACCAACGGCAAGCACAAGATCAAGATCATCACCATCGACGACGAGTCCGCGCCGGCCAAGGCCATCGCCGCCGTCGAAAAGCTTGCCAGCGAAGGCGTCGTCGCCATCACCGGCGGCTACGGCAGCAACAACATCTCGCCGGCCTCCGACGCGGCCAACAAGCTCGGGCTCGTCTACATCACTTCGGGCGGCGTCGACGACAGCCTGGTCAACGCCGGGCGCAAGAATTTTTTCCGCATCAATAACTCGGCCGGCTACGAGAAGGCCATGATCGGCCTGCTGCATGACGTCGGCGCCAAATCGGTCTCCATCGTCTACTCGACCAAGGACGCCACGTCGGGCCTGGCCAAGGATGTCGAAACCTCGCTCAAGGCCAAGGGCGTCGCCGTGACGATGCACTCGTTCGATCCGGCGATCACCGACTTCAAGCCCATCATCAACAAGGTCAAGCTGCAGGACAAGTCGGAAGTGATCGCGATGGTCGGCTACGAGAACGACTACGTCGGCATTCTGCGCGCCGCGCGCGTGCTCAAGCCAACCGTCAAGGCGATGGTCGGCGTGTGGTCGCTCGCAACGCCGAAGATGGCCGCCGACTTCCCCGACCTGATGCCGAACGTGTTCGGCACCGCGCTGCTGCCGTTCCCGGCCGAATTCAAGACCGCCGACGGCAAGAACTTTGCCGACACCTACAAGGCGATCTACAAGAAGGAGCCGGACTACCTCGGCCAGTTTGGCTACGTGCAGTCGATGCTGCTGTTCGAAGCGATCGCGCGCGCCGCCGACAAGGGCACGGTACAGAAAGGCGGCATCGCCGACGAGATGCGCAAGACCGACCGCGAGACGCTGATCGGCCGCGTGCAGTTCGGCGCCAACGGCGACAACACGAACTTCGTGCACCGCATGGGACAGCACCAGGACAAGAAGATCGTCATCGTCTGGCCGAAGGAAAACGTCACCGGCAAGCTGGCCTACCCTGCCACGCCCTGGTAACACGCCATGACAGATCTGATACTGCAGGCGCTGTACTCGGGCCTGTTGCAGGGCGGCTCGTACGCCCTCATCGCGCTCGGCCTGGCACTGGTGTTCGGCACCATGAAGGTAATTAACCTGGCCCACGGCGAGCTGGTGCTGCTCGCCGCGTACGTCGCCTACACGGTCGAATCGAAGCTCGGCTTCGGGCCGATGCTGGCGATTCCGATTGCCCTGGTGGTCGTGTGCATCGCCGCGGTATCGGTCTACCTCATCGTCAGCCGCATCAGGAAAGACCGCGAAATCAATTCGCTGATCCTCACGTACGGCATCGGCGTCATCCTCACCAACGCCATCCTGCTGGTCTGGAGCGCCGACGTGCGCTCCACCAGCTCGACCTGGCTGCAGGAAGCATTCGTCGTCGGCCCGCTGTACAGCATGCGCAGCGAATTGCTGTTCTTCGGCGTGGCCATCGTGCTGATGGGCGCCCTGTGGTGGTGGCTGGCGCGCAGCTGGTACGGCCGCGCCGTGCGCGCCGTGTCCTCCAACCGCGACGCCGCCAAACTGATGGGCATCGATCCGGGCCGCACCGAACTGGTGTCGTTCATCGTTGCCGGCATCCTGGCCTCGTTCGCCGGCGTCGCGCTGTTCAGCTACGGCGTGATCCAGCCGGCCTACGGCGGCGCCCTCACCGTCAAGGCTTTCATCATCACCGTGCTCGCCGGGATCGGCTCGATACCCGGCGTGCTGCTCGGCGCCGTGTTGCTCGGCGTGGCCGAGGCGCTGACCGTCACCCTGGCCAGCTCCGCGCTGCAGGAACTGGCCGGCATGACGCTGTTTTTGCTGGTGTTGTTCGTCATGCCGAATGGCCTGTTTGGCGCGGCGGGGAGAAGAGGATGAAAGGCGCAATCAAGATCAACAAGCTGCTGGTGGCGGCGCTGGTGACCGGCTACGCCGTGGTGCCGTTCGCGCTCGGCGGCAACGCCTACGTGATGAGCATGATCGTCGCCGCGCTGGTCATCGGCGGCGTCGCGCTGTCGTGGGCCCTCCTGGGCAACCTCGGCGGCATGGTCAGCTTCGGCCATTCGGCGTTTTTCGGCGTCGGCGCGTACGTCTCGGCGATCACCACCGTCAAGCTCGGCCTGCCGGTGGCGCTGGCGGTGCCGCTGGGCGGCATCGGCGCGGTGCTGGCCTCGATCGTCATGATGCCGGTGCTGCGCCTGCGCGGGCCCTACTTCGCGCTGGCGATCCTGGCCTACGCGCACATCTTCAAGATTCTCGCCACCGAATGGTCGTCCGTCACCGGCGGCTCGGGCGGCGTATCGGGCATCCCGAGCTTTCCGACCGTGTTCGGCTTCGACTTCGGCACCAAGATGGGCGCCTACCTGATCGCCCTCACGCTGGTGCTGCTGTTCGCCTTTGCCTATCACCGGATCCGCGCCAGCTACTACGGCATCGCGCTGCGCGCCATGCACGACAGCGAAGACGCCACCCGCGTCGTCGGCGTCAACAGCACACTGCTCAAGGGCGCGATGCTGATGGTGTCGGCATTCATGGCCGGCGTGTTCGGCGCAGTCAACGCGCACTACATCAACTTTCTTGAGCCGGACTACGCCTTCAGCGCGCTGTGGGTGACCGTGCCGATCGTGGCGGCGATTTTCGGCGGTTACCGCACCATCTCCGGGCCGGTCATCGGCGCCCTGGTGGTCTACCTGGCCGACCAGCTGATCTTCAAGTCGATCATGCCGACCGGGCACCAGCTGGTGCTTGGCGTGCTGTTGGTGGCGATGATCGTGTTCAGTCCCTCCGGCCTGATGCCGCTGCTGAAAAAGAAGGTGGCCCATGCTTGAACTTGAAAACGTATCGGTGCGCTTCGGCGGCCTGACCGCCGTCAACGACGTCACCCTGAAGATCGGCAGCCATGACGTCATCGGCCTGGTGGGCTCGAACGGCGCCGGCAAGACCACGCTGTTCAACGCCATCTCGGGCCTGGTGCGCCCGACCGCGGGCCGCATCCGCTTCGACGGCCAGGACGTGCTCGCGGCGCCGATGTACCGCCGCGCGCGGCTCGGCATCGGCCGCACCTTCCAGGTGCCCCAACCGATGCACGAACTGACGGTGCGCGAAAACCTGCTGGTGGCGCAGCGCTTCGGCACCGGCCGCGTCGACCACGCGAGGATCGACGAGATCCTCGACTTTACCAGCCTGTCGGCCAAGGCCGAACGGCACGCCGCGACCGAATTGGCGCTGACGGAACTGAAGGCGCTGGAAGTGGCAAAGGCGCTGGCGACCGATCCGCAGCTGCTGCTGCTCGACGAGGTGCTGGCCGGGCTGGAGACGACCGGCAAGCGGCGCTTCATGGGCATGCTGCGCGACCTGCACACCAGGTTCGGCGTCGGCATCGTCATGATCGAACACGATATCGAGACCATCACGTCGCTGTGCCCGCGCGTGGCGGTGCTCAATTTCGGCCAGCTGATCGCCGACGGCACACCCGAAGCGGTGTTCCGCGATCCGGCCGTCATCAAAAGCTATACGGGAGCCTAGCATGCTAGAACTTACGCAGGTGCGCGCCGGCTATGGCGCCATCAACGTGCTGTGGGACGTGTCGATCGCCGCGGCGGCCGGCAAGCTGACCACCATCATCGGCCCGAACGGCGCCGGCAAGACGACCCTGCTGCGCGCCATCATGGGACTGCTGCCGGTGACGCAGGGCCAGCTGACGCTGAACGGCGCGCCGCTCAAGGGCGTCCCGACCTGGGGCATGGCAGACCTCGGCGTGGCGATGATCCCCGAGGGGCGCATGGTGTTTCGCGACATGAGCGTGGAAGAGAACCTGATCATGGGCGGCTTTCCGAAGGCGCACCGCGCGCAGGTAAACATCCGGCTCGATGAGGCGTACACGATGTTCCCGCGCTTGCGCGAGCGGCGCCGCCAGATGGCCGGGTCACTGTCGGGCGGCGAGGCGCAGATGCTGGCGATGGGGCGCGGCCTGATGTCGGACCCGAAGCTGCTGATCGTCGACGAGCCGTCGCTGGGCCTGGCGCCCCTGGTCGTCAACGAGCTGTTCGAGATCCTCGCGCGGCTGAAGGACGGCAAGCGCACGATCATCCTGGTCGAGCAGAATACCAAGCGCGCGGTCGGCGTGGCCGACCATGTGTACCTGATGCAAAGCGGGAAGGTGGTGCTGTCGCAGGCTGCGGCGGAAGTGGACCTGGCAAACCTGGAGGAGTTGTACTTTGCCCGCTGATGCGGACCTCACGTGAACGGGTCTGACCTATGGTCAGACCCCAAGAATCGGCCGAAGTTCACTCCATACGAGTTCGGACGTCATCTGGTTCATGCAGTTGTGATGGCCGAGCGGGCACTCGCGCTGCTTGCACGGCGAGCATTCCAGGCGTAATGAAATCGACTTCGCCATGTCGGAAAACGGTGGCGCGTGATCGGGATCGGTCGGTCCGTACAAGGCGACGACAGGGCGGTTGAGGGCCGATGCGATGTGCAGCAGGCCCGAATCGTTCGCCACTATCGCGGCGGCGCGCGCGATCAGCGCGATTGCTTCGTCCAGCTTTGTCGCGCCGGCCAGGTTGAACATGCCGGCGCCGCCGCTGCCGGCGACGACTTCATCGCACGCTTCGCGGTCCTTCGGGGAACCGAGCAACGCGACCTGGGCGAGCGGATTGGCGGCGAAGATCGCCTGCGCCAGCTGCGCGAAATGGGCCGCCGGCCAGCGCTTGGCGGCGCCAAACTCGGCGCCGGGCGCAAACACCACCAGCGGGCGATCCAGCGCGACGCCGGTTTTTGCGCACGCCGCGGCGATCTGTCCGGCGCCGACCTGCATGCGCGGGCGCGGCACTTTTGCCAGCGCCAGCGCCGGATCCTGCGCCAGCGCCGCATAAAATGCCACCATCGGGCGCGCCGGCTTGTCGTCGTGGTGCATCACGTTGAGCAGGCCGTAGCGCGTTTCGCCCTTGTAGCCGACCCGCGTGGCAATGCCGGCCAGCCAGGGTATCAGCGCGTACTTGAGCGTGTTGGGAAGTACATACGCGGCGGCGTAGCCGCGCTGGCGCAGCACGCGCGCGTAGGCCCAGCGTTCCTTGAGCTGCAGCGCGCGGTGGCGAAACGGCGTTTCGAGCACGCTGTCGACCTCCTTCATCGCGCGCCACACCGGCGCCACCGACGGCGGCGCCAGCACGTCGATCGGGCGATCGGGGTGCTGCTGCTTGAGCAGCTGCAGCAGCGGCTGCGCCATCACCGCGTCGCCGATCCAGTTGGGCGAAATGACAAGCGTGCGCGTCACGCCGCCTCCGTCGAGAACTGCAGGCGGTACAGGTTGGCGTACACGCCGCCCTTGGCCAGTAACTCGTCGTGGCGGCCCGATTCGATCACCCTGCCGGCGTCCATGACGACGATGCGGTCGGCCCGCTCGACGGTCGACAGGCGGTGTGCGATGACCAGCGTGGTGCGGCCGGCCATCAGCGCGTCGAGCGCGCCCTGCACCGCGCGTTCCGATTCGTTGTCGAGGGCCGACGTCGCCTCGTCGAGGATCAGGATCGGCGCGTCCTTGTAGATGGCGCGGGCAATGGCGACGCGCTGGCGCTGGCCGCCCGACAAGCGCATGCCGTTTTCGCCGATCATGGTATCGACGCCGTCAGGCAGCGCGGCGACGACGTCGGCCAGGTGCGCCGCCTTGATGGCGGCGGAAAGGCGCGCGCTGTCGACCTGCTCGGCGCCGTAGGCGATGTTGGCGCCCAGGGTGTCGTCGAACAGCACGACGTTCTGGCTGACCATCGCCAGCTGGGCGCGCAGGCTGGTCAGGGCGATGTCGTCGTACGGCACGCCGTCGAGCAGCAGGCGGCCCGATTGCGGCGTGTAGAAGCGTGTGACGAGGTTCACAAATGTGGACTTGCCGCCGCCGGAGACGCCCACCAGCGCCACCGTCTGGCCGGGCTGGATGTCGAGCGAGACGTCGGTCAGCGCGTTGGGGTTGTTGTCGGCATAGCGGAACGAGACGCGCTCGAGTTGCAGGTGGCCGCGCGCCTTGCCCAGCACGGTGGCGCCGGTGTCGTGTTCGACCGGCGCGTCGATCATCTCGAACACGGTTTCGGCGGCGGCCATGCCGCGCTGCATCGGGCCGTTGACTTCGACCAGCGCCTTGAGCGGCTGCAGCAGCATCAGCATCAGGGTGATGAAGTTGGTGAATTCGCCGACGCTCATGCCGGAGCGGATGGCGATCATGATCACCACCGACACCGCCATCGCGGTGGCGATCTGGGTGATCGGCACGGTGGCGGCGGCGGCCACCGTCATGCGCTGCGAGAAGCCGCGCAGCGCCTCGCTGCGCATCTCGAAGCGGCGCCGCTCGTAGCGTTCGCCGGCGAACACGCGGATCACCTGGTGGCCGCGCGCCGCCTCTTCGACCACCTGGGTCATCTCGCCGGTGACGCGCTGGTTGTCGCGGTTAAGGCGGCGCAGCCGGCCGGTGGTGGTGCGCACGATGACGGCCGTCAGCGGCACCACCACCAGCGCGATGATGGTCAGCTTCCAGTTCAGCATCATCAGCCCGATCAGCAGGCCGATGACGACCAGCGAATCGCGCACAAAGGCGAGGAAGACCGAGTTGATCATGTCGACGACCTGGCGTACGTCGCCGATGACGGTGTTGATGATCTTGCCGGTCGACTCTTCGTGAAAGCGCGCCACCGGCAGGCGCAGCAGGCGCTCGAACACCATGCCGCGCAAGTCGTTGAGGACGCGGCTCATGACCCAGTTGTTCAGGTAGGCGGTGGAAAAGGTGAACACGCCGCGCATGACGAACAGCGAAACGAGCACCGCCGGCACCAGCCACAGGTTGAAATCGACCTTGTTGGCGAAGCCTTTGTCGAGCAGCAGTTCGAGCGCCTTGCCCAGCAGCGGCTGGGTCGCCGCGGTGCCGGCCATGGCCACCAGCGCCAGCATCGCGCGCGCGCGATAGGGGCGGACCAGCGCAAACAGGCGCCGGGCGATGCTGCTACTATTTTTCATTGTTCGGTCTTTCGAGTTCGGCCATCAGATGCGGTTCCCCGGACTTTACCTCAAACCGGGCAGTAGCGGGCAGCGCCGCCGTAGCCCCGGCAGCGCTGCGGTAGAATACCGCACCATATGCACAGGGACGAGCGCCACAAAACGATGAAAAACGCCACACAACCCGCCTTGACGCGGACCGAAGCGACGGTGCGCAACCTGTTCTTGCTGGCGCTGTTTTCGGTGTCGTTTTCGACTGCCCTGACCAACCTGTTCGTCGGCCTGGCGTATATCGGCTTCGTGTTTGCGTTGTTTAGCAGCGCGCCGCTGCGGCGCGTGCTGCGCTCCCCGCCAGGCCTGCTGGCGCTGGCGCTGCTGGCCCTTTTCATCGTCGGCGCCAGCTGGTCGATCGCGCCGGGCGAAGAAATTCTGATGGCGCTGAAAAAATACTCGCGGCTGCTGATCCTGCCGATCGGCATTGCCCTCAGCTGGCGCGACCCGGCGCTGTCGTCGCGCGCGCTGCGCTGGTTCCTGGCCGGCGCCGCCGTGCTGGCGGCGGCGTGCTACCTGACCCGTTTCGGCATGATGCCGACGTCGAGCCTGGGCTGGTGGCGCGTCAGCCAGGACGCCAACGATGCCTACGTGTTCCGCAACCACATCACGATCGGCATCCTGCTCGGCTTTGCCACCAGCGCCAGCCTGCTGGTCGCCAGCTATGCGGCGACGCCGCGCGCGCGCCTGGCGGCGATCGGCGCCGCCGTGTTTTTCGCCGTGCCGATCATGATCCTCGGGCAGGGCCGGACCGGCTATGTGACGCTGTTCATTGGCCTGGTCACGGTGCTGCTGCTGCACCGGCGCGCGACGCCGCTGCTGAAGGTAGCGGGCATCGGCGCGATCGCGCTGGTGTTCTTCGCCGCCTACCTGGCCTCGCCCAACGTCAAGCTGCGCACCGATGCGTTGATCAACGAAGTGGCGACCGGCGCCCTGCGCACTCCCAACGGCTTGCGCATGAGCTTCATGCGGGTCGGGATGGAGGTAGTGGCCGCCAACCCGCTGCTGGGCGTGGGCACCGGATCGTTCGCCGAGGCGTACGCGCCGACTGCGCGCGCCGTCTGGCCGGCCGGATCGGCGGAGGCGCTGGTGCGCAACCAGCCGCACAGCGAATTTCTGCTGGTGGCGGTGCAACTGGGCCTGGCCGGCCTGGCGCTGTATTTTGCGATGCTCTTCACGCTGGGCAGCGCGGCGCTCGGGCCGAGAAGCTTCGAGACCGACAGCCTGGCGCTGCTGTGGGTAATCTACTTCGTCGCCTCGTCGTTCAACAGCCTGCTGTGGGATACCACCGAGGCGCACTGGTTCCTGCTGCTTGGCGGCTGCCTGTATGTCGGCGCGCGGCGGCGCCGGATGGCCGAGGGCCTGGGCGAGAATGACACCATCTCGCTGATCGTCACCACCTACAACCGGCCGGACGCGCTGGAGGCGGTGGTCGAAGGCTGCTTCGCGCAGACCGACCGCAATTTCGAGATCATCATCGCCGACGATGGCTCGGGCGAAGCGACGCGCGAGACCGTGGCGCAGCTGGCGGCGCGTTCGCCGGTGCCGCTGCAGCATGTGTGGCAGCCGGACGTCGGCTTCAGGCTGACGATGTCGCGCAACGGCGGCATCGCGGCGGCGCGCGGCCAGTACATCGTCGTCATCGACGGCGATTGCGTGCCGCAGCGCGACTTTATAGCGCAGCACCGCAAGCTGGCGCAGCGCGGGTTCATGGTGACGGGCAGCCGGATCCTGGTGGGGCCTGAATTCACGCAGAAGGCGCTGGCGGGGAAAATCGCGCTGTACGGGCTGCAGCTTGGCGAGAAGTTGCGC
This sequence comes from Massilia sp. TWR1-2-2, assembly GCF_049897565.1. Lineage (NCBI taxonomy): Bacteria > Pseudomonadati > Pseudomonadota > Betaproteobacteria > Burkholderiales > Oxalobacteraceae > Massilia > Massilia sp. TWR1-2-2. The sequence continues at coordinate 235,726 of NZ_JAFCWM010000005.1, forward strand.
CTGCGCGCGGCCGGGCATATCAACAAGGTGATGCAGCTGCTGTTCTCCCTGCCCGACATCGGCCGCGCCAAGAAGCGCTTCAGCTACCGGCGCATCAAGGGCTGCAACATGGCGATGTGGCGCGCGGACGTGGAGAAGGTCAATGGTTTCGACGCCAGCTTCAGCGGCTGGGGATACGAAGATTCGGATATGGTGCTGCGGCTGTTCAATGCCGGCGTGATGCGCAAGGACGGCGCGTTCGCCACCGAGGTGTTCCACTTGTGGCACAAGGAAGCGCAGCGCGCCCAGGCGTCGAGCAACCGGATGACGGTGCAGCGGCGCGAGGCCGACGGGACGACGCAGGCGGCCAGTGGGTTGCGCGACGCCGGGTGATGCGAGGTCCGCGGCTACAGCTCCGCAAACACAACACCGGGGTCTGACCCGACGGGGTCAGACCCCGGACGCGACCGCGCTAGTATTCGACGGCGACTTCTATGGCGCCGAGTACCTGCTCCAAGGCCAGCTGCAGCGCGTCGGACGGCGCCACGCGCCACTCGTCGCCCAGCTGCAGCGTGCATTCGACGCCCTGCGGCTTGATGCGCAGCGCCACCGGCAGGCCATCGGCGTTGCGGTACGGCTGCAGCACCTCGGCCACCTTGGCCGGATTGACGTTGCAGGCCATCGTCATCGCCAGCCGGTGGCCGTACTGGATGCGCGACAGCGCGATGTCGTACACCTTCTCGGCCGTGATGCGCAGGCCGCCGTTGAAGCGGTCTTCCGACACCTTGCCCACCACCAGCAGGAATTCGTCTTCCTTGAAGATGTTCTTGTTGGCGTCGAATACTTCGCTGTAGACGGTCACTTCGACCACCGCGGTCTTGTCGTCGAGCGAGACGATCAGGATGCGCCCGCGCTGCGTCATCTGGCTGCGCACGCCGGTGATGACGCCGCACAGCATGCGCGGTTCGCGCGACGGGTCGAGGTCTTTCAGCTTGGTGCGGGCAAAGCGGCGCACCTCGTCCGAATACGTGTCGAACATGTGGCCCGACAGGTAGAAGCCAAGCGCGATTTTTTCCTCGGACAGCTTCTGCTTCTCGCTCCACGGCGCCGTCTTGACGTACTCCGGCGGCGCCACCAGGTCGCTGTCGTCGCCGCCGAACAGGCTGACCTGGTTGGCCGCCTTTTGCTCCTGGTCGGCGCATTCGACGGCAAACGCCACCGACGCGAGCAGGATGGCGCGGTCGACGCCGAAGCAGTCCATGGCGCCGGCGCGGATCAGCGACTCGATGGTGCGGCGGTTGATCTGCTTGCGGTCGACGCGCTTGCAGAAGTCGAACAGGTCGGTGAAGGCGCCGCCGCTGGTGCGCGCGGCGATGATCGCCTCGATCGCCGACTGGCCCGAACCCTTGACTGCGCCCAGGCCATAGCGGATGTTGGTGACGCGCTTGCCGGTGATGGACGGCGCCGCGCCTTCCGGCGTGAAGCGGTAGTCGGAATGGTTGATATCGGGCGGCAGCAAGGTCAGGTGGCAGACGTCGATCGCGTCTTCGACCAGGATCTTGATCTTGTCGGTGTCGTCCATCGCCAGCGACAGGTTGGCCGCCATGAACGCGGCCGTGTGGTGCGCCTTCAGGTAGGCGGTGTGGTACGACAGCAGCGCGTAGGCGGCGGCGTGCGACTTGTTGAAGCCGTAGCCGGCGAATTTTTCCATCAGGTCGAAGATTTCGTCGGCCTTCTGCGCGCTCAAGCCATCCTTGGCGGCACCGGCGCGGAAGATCTCGCGGTGCTCGGCCATCTCTTCGGCCTTCTTTTTACCCATCGCGCGGCGCAGCATGTCGGCGCCGCCGAGCGAATAGCCGCCGACGATCTGCGCCATCTGCATGACCTGCTCCTGGTAGACCATGATGCCGTAGGTCTCGGACAGGATCGCCTCGGTGCGCGGATCGGGATAGTCGAACTTTTCGCCGTGCTTGCGCTTGCAGAAATCGGGGATCAGGTCCATCGGGCCCGGACGGTACAGCGCGACGAGCGCGATGATGTCCTCGAAGCGGTCGGGCCGCGCGTCTTTCAGCATGCCCTGCATGCCGCGCGACTCGAGCTGGAAGATGGCGACCGTCTTCGCCTTGGTCAGCAGCTCGTAGGATGGCCGGTCGTTGAGCGGCAGCCTGGCCAGGTCGAAGTCGGCATTGGCCGGATCGAGCTGCTTGATGTAGCGTACCGCGCGATCGAGAATGGTCAGCGTGGTCAGGCCCAGAAAGTCGAACTTGACCAGACCGACCGCTTCGACGTCGTCCTTGTCGTATTGCGACACGACGCCGGAGTCACCGCCCTGCGTGTACAGCGGGCAGAAGTCGGTCAGCTTGCCTGGCGCGATGAGCACACCGCCGGCGTGCATGCCGATGTTGCGGGCGATCCCTTCGACCTGCTGCGCCAGGTCGAGCAGCTGCCTGACCTCGTCCTCGTTTTCCAGGCGCTCGGCCAGTTGCGGTTCCTCGGCGATGGCGTCGGCGATGGTCACCGGCTTGCCCGGCTTGAACGGGATCAGCTTGGAGATACCGTCGCAGAAGTTGTAGCCGAAATCGAGCACGCGGCCGACGTCGCGGATCGCGCCCTTGGCGGCCATGGTACCGAAGGTGGCGATCTGCGAGACTGCCTCCTTGCCGTACAAATCCTTGACGTGCTGGATGACGCGGTCGCGCCCTTCCTGGCAGAAGTCGATGTCGAAGTCGGGCATCGAGACGCGTTCAGGATTGAGGAAGCGCTCGAACAGCAGGTTGTACTGCAAGGGATCGAGGTCGGTGATCAGCAGCGAGTACGCCACCAGCGAGCCGGCTCCCGATCCGCGGCCCGGTCCGACCGGCACGCCGTTTTCCTTGGCCCACTTGATGAACTCGGCCACGATGAGGAAGTAGCCGGGAAATTTCATGTTGCAGATGGTGTCGGTCTCGAACTTCAGGCGCGCCTCGTAGCGCGCGCGCTCTGCCTCGCGCTTGACGGGGTCGGGGTACAGCTGCAGCAGGCGCTGTTCGAGTCCGGCCATCGATTCGGACACCAGGAACTGGTCGATCGTCATGCCGGGCGGCGTCGGGAAGTCCGGCAGCTGCGGTTTGCCGAGGGTGAGCACGACGTTGCAGCGCTTGGCGATTTCGACCGAGTTGGCCAGCGCCGCCGGCATGTCGGCGAACAGCTCGGCCATCTCGGCCTGGGTCTTGAAGCGCATCTCTTCGTTGAAGCGCTTGACGCGCTTGGCGTTGGCCAGCATCTCGCCTTCGGCGATGCAGGTGCGCGCTTCGTGGGCGATGAATTCGTCGGGCGACAGGAACTGCACCGGATGGGTGGCCACGACCGGCACGCCAAGCTTGGCCGCCAAGGCGACCGTGTGGCGCAGCTGCGGCTCCTGGTTCGGCTGGCCGGAGCGCTGCACTTCCATATAGAAGTGGCCGGGGAAGACCGCGGCCCAGCGCTGGGCGCGGCGTTCGGCCAGCGCCAGGTCGCCGTTTTCGATGGCCTGGCCGACGTCGCCGAAATGGGCGCCCGACAGCACGATCAGGCCATTGGCCTGCGTCTGGTCGGGATGCAGCGTCGACGCGCTGGTGGCGAGCGCCTCGAGCCAGTCGGTGCGAATTTCGGCGCGGCCCTTGTGCTGGTTGGTGAGCCAGGCGCGCGAGAGCAGCTCGCACAGCTGCAGGTAGCCGGTGTGGTTCTTCGCCAGCAGCAGCAGGCGCGATGGGCGGTCGCGGTTGTCGTCGTTGGTGATCCAGGCGTCGACGCCGATCACCGGCTTGATGCCCTTGCCGCGCGCGGCCTTGTAGAACTTGACCATGCCGAACAGGTTGGCCAGGTCGGTAATCGCCAGCGCCGGCTGCTTGTCCTTGGCGGCGGCGCCAACGATGTCGTCGATGCGCACCAGGCCGTCGACGATCGAGTATTCGGAGTGCACGCGAAGGTGGACAAACGCCGGCGCCGCCGGCTTCGCCGGTGCGGCCACCGCTTCAGTACCCAGATCCATGACATCCATACTCATTGTGTTTCACCGGCTTTGCAAAGGAGGGCTATTTTACCGCGCCGGCGCGTGGCCGCCGTGAAAACCTCGTGCCCCAAACGGGAAACGGTTGTGCCGCGGGGCAGGTGTAAGTACATGTAACATGTGTCAACCGGAAATTCCCGGGTGGCGTTATAGGCTCAGTTGTACCACTGTTCAACCACTAAAGGACCACCATGAAAAACCTCATCGCCGCACTCATCGCTACCGTTTTCGCTACCGCCGCTTTCGCCCAGACCCCTGCCGCTACCGCGATGGTCAAGGCTGACGCCAAGCACACCGCCGCCGTCGTCAAGGCCGATGCCGAGCAGACCAAGACTGTCGTCAAGGCCGATGCCAAAGTCGCAAACGCAGAAGCGAAAGCGGATGTCGCGGAAGCCAAGACCGACGCCAAGGTAGCCAAGGCACACGCCAAGCACAAGGCCACGAAAGCCAAGGCAAAAGCCAAGCACGCGGCTAAAACCGAAGTGGCCAAGGCCGAAGCTGCAGCTGCTACCCCGGTCGCCAAGTAATTCGGCGTCACTGGAATAAAAAGACAGGGTTCGCCCTGTCTTTTTTTATGTCCGCGGCGGTTGCGCCAGGCGCGTGTGCTCGAACGCGCCCACCAGCAGCGGATAGCGCAAGGTGGCGGCGATGTGGCCGTACATCGCCAGGCAGGCGCCGTCGGCATCGTGCAGGTCGTGAAAGCGGGCGCCGTCGACGGCGAACAGCAGCGGGAACATGGTGCGCAGCGCGGCGAGGAAATCGGGCAGCGTCGTGCGCTGGCAGTCGTCGAGGCGCCAGTGGTTCACTTCCAGCAGCAGCACCGGCTTGCAGCGCGCGATCGCGCGCAGGCAGTCGACGCCGTCGAGGGCGGAATTTTCAACCTCGATGCGGATAACGTCGCAGGCGATGTGCTGGGTGAAGCGCGCCGAAATGGTGCTGTCGGCGCCCACATCGAGAAACTGATCGCCATCGCGCAGCAGCGCGGCGAACAGCTGGTCGGCGGCGCTGTCCGGCTGGCGCGCTAATTCCCCGATTCGAGATAAACGCATGATCCCCATTCCGGATTGCAGCCCTAAAGAGGGCAATCCAGCCAAATTTATCATGTTTGCAACATCTGCAGATTGCGCGAAGTCAGTTGCGAAAACCGGGAGGCGAGTTTGGAAGAAGCTGGTGTCAGGTCTCTTAAGCAAACACCATAAGAGTGGAGCTTCCTAGAACCAGCAGTAATAAAGGTGTTTGCTTCGGGGCGATCTTCGGCGCCCGCCGCCGATTATTGCGCTGACATTCGGACATTTGCTTCATGAATGTCCGAATGTCAGACCTGACACCAGCTTCCCTTCAGGCGTCGACGCCGATCACCGGCTTGATGCCCGTGCCGCGCGCGGCCTTGTAGAACTTGACCATGCCAAAAAGGTTGTCCAGGTCGGTGATGGCCAGCGCCGGCTGCTTGTCTTTGGCGGCAGCGCCGACGATATCGTCGATCCGCACCAGGCCATCGACGATCGAGTATTCGGAGTGCACGCGAAGGTGGACAAACGCCGGCGCCGCCCGCTTTGCCGGTGCGGCCACCGCTTCGGACCCAAGATCCATGACATCCATACTCATTTTGCAATTGCCCAGCTGTGCGAAGAAGCGGTGGTGCATGTGAAGATTGCGCATGTCGGTGCCATCGACCGCGTACAGCAGCGGAAACACGCCGCGCAGTCGCTCGGGCGCAGGTGTGTGCACGACGGCAAGCATGTGATTTCCGCGAAAGCACTCGCTTGATTTTCGGGTTTGACAGTCCTTCGCCCTTACCTTAATGTAAGGAGTGAACCAAGAAAGGATCAGCATGGCAACCGCGACAGTTACATCGAAGGGACGGGTTACAATTCCGGCTTCCGTTCGCGCCGCACTTGGTTTGGACACAGGCAGCCGAATTGAATTCGTCGAAACGGACATAGGCCAATATGCCATTGTGGCAGCAAACAGCCCCGTCCAAGCGTTGAAAGGCATGCTCCGCAAACCGCCGAGACCAGTCTCGATAGAGGCGATGAACGAGGCAATCGCCGCGCAAGCAGCCAATCCAACATGATCGGCCTCGATACGAACGTATTGGTTCGGTATATTGCTCAGGATGACGCCCTTCAGTCACCAAAAGCGAGCAAAATCTTCGACTAGTTTTCCGTTGAAAACCCGGGATTCGTCACGACCATTGCGCTGGTTGAATTTGTTTGGGTAATGCAGAGTTGTTACCAAGCCAGCAAGACCGAGGTTGTTACTATTCTCAAAATGCTGTCTAGAACGCGCGAACTGAAAATCGAGAATGCCGACACGGCAATTGCAGCAATCACCATTTTCGAAGCATCGAAGGCCGACTTCGCCGACTGCATGCTCGAGCGGGCCGGGCACAAGGCTGGCTGTCAATCTACGGTGACTTTCGATAAGGCCGCAGCGAAGTTTGGCGGCATGCAGCTGTTGGCCTGATCTGTAATTGTTATCCAAGCAGTGCATGCACCGCTCTGAAGTCGATCACGTTTCGGTCTCCTGAACGCCGTCAACCCCGTGTCTGCTGACGCCGATGTCAGACCTGCGCGCGGCTTCCAGCAATTAGCCGCCCGGCGCGGTGCCAGTATAATTCCCGGCAGCTTATAATAGCGGCTGTCCCGAATCCTTCAGTTAGCCACCATGCACGTCACCATCGACCACGCCGCCGCCGCGAACGCGCAAGCCATCGCCGCCGCCGCTGCGCACGTCAACATCGCCGCCTACAAGTTCGTCACCTTCGACAATACCGAGGAGATGCGCCCGCAGTACCAGGAGATTTGCAAGGAGCTCGGCCTGAAAGGCACCATCCTGCTGACGCCGGAAGGCATCAACCTGTTCCTGTCGGGCCCGCGCTCGCAGATCGACCGCTTCCTGGCGTGGCTGCGCAGCGACGCGCGCTTTGCCGATATCGAGGTCAAGGAGAGTTATTCGGAAGAGCAGTCGCACAAGCGCATGCTGGTGAAGATCAAGAAAGAGATCATCACGATGCGCATGCCGCTGATTAAGCCGGAGCTGGGGCGCGCGCCGGCGGTAGCGCCGACCACGCTAAAGCGCTGGCTCGATCAGGGCCACGACGACAACGGCAAGCCGGTGGTGATGGTCGATACGCGCAATGCGTTCGAAGTGGACGTGGGGACGTTCAACAACACGATCGACTACCGCATCGCCAAGTTCACCGAGTTCCCCGAAGTGATCGCGGCCAACAAGGACGCGCTGGCCGACAAGACCGTGGTGACCTTCTGCACCGGCGGCATTCGCTGCGAAAAAGCGGCGATCCACATGCAGAACATCGGCTACGACAGCGTATACCAGTTGGAAGGCGGGATCCTGAAGTATTTCGAGGACGTCGGCGGCGAGCACTACACCGGCGACTGCTTCGTGTTTGATTACCGCACCGCGCTGAACCCACAGCTTGAGCCAACCGTGACGGTACAGTGCTTCGCCTGCCGCGCGGTGGTCACGCCGCGCCAGCAGCTCGACCCACGCTATGTGTACGAGGTGTCGTGCCCGCACTGCGCACCGGGGACGGACGCCTCATAGATCGTTCTACAAATTCGCAGACAGCCATTTCAAGATTCAACTCGTAGCCGTAGCGGGCTGAGCTTGTCGCCACCCTGAAGCCGGCTCACGCGGCGCGGCCGCGCGGCAATCGAATATCCACGACGATTTTTGAATAAGGTGCAACGACTAAACCTTTATCGTCCTTCTCCACGGCCTGCCATTCAGCCAGTTTCTCAACGTCACCATGCACATTCTTGTAATCGCGTCTGACGCGTCGTGCCAGCTCGGCTATTGTCATTGGTCCACCGTCCCGCAGGGCGGCAAGCAAATCCCAGCGTCGCGGCGTAAAAACAGCGAAAAGCTGGCCAACATCGGAAAACCCCACGCCAAAATACGGTACCGGCGCTTCACCTCGCTCCAGCGCCGCCATTGTATGGGCAGCCAGTTCCAAGGTCGAATCGAGCGCCCCTCCCACCGTTACATTGAGAATACGCTCACTCATCTTATTTAACTCCTTTCACATCAGCCATAAAGTCAGCCATCAATTGCTGTGGATTGACGAAACGGTAGGTCTCTTCACGGTCGCCCAAGTGCTTGTGGTCGCCCTTCCCGCGTTCATTGTCATAACCGACCATACGTCTCCCATCGACCACATAAACCAGTCGATACTTGAAAGGATGCTCGGAAGGATGAACGGGTTCTGGGACTTGCCAGATCACAATTTCGACAAATTCGGCACCATGCGACTGCTTGACTCGGAATAGTTCTTTGGCCTTCATGGGGTCCATGGCACCATAACCACCCTATGGTGTCAAGCACCATTATCAGAATGATTCCGGAGGGTCGAAACCCCTACACCCGCGCCAAGGACTAAGTGGGGATCGTTTCGTGTTACGGCTATTATTTGATGCGCGCGACGCTCCTCTCGACCAGGCAGTGCGACTTGCGCAGTTCGATCACACCTTGTTGGTTTTGACTTCGAGCTTGTCGAGCGAGGTCACTTCCATGCCGGCCACGCCTTCGATTACGGCGCGCTGGCTGGTGACGTTCTCGCGCGCCTCGAACAGCTGGGCCTCGGCCAGGTCCAGCCGCGCCTCGGTTTCCAGCATGTCGGTCTTGGTGCCCTCGCCGTTTTCGAACAGCCGCTTGTTGACCATCTGCTGCTCGAGGTACAGGTTGCGCTGCACCTGAGCCAACGCCAGGTGGTCTTCGGCCGGCAGGGCGTCGGCGCCGACCACGCGCAGCGCGACCTCGCCGGTATTGGCTTCGAACTGCTCCGCGCTCGGTTTGCTCTGGGCGATCCTCTGGCGGTAGCGGGCGATGCCGTCGACGCGGATGCGCAGGCCATCGCCGCCGCCGCCGCGCACGTCAACATCGCCGCCTACAAGTTCGTCACCTTCGACGACACCGAGGAGATGCGCCCGCAGTACCTGTGTCTACTCGAGCCTATGTTTGGCGTCCACGTACACGCGGGTGCGATCCAATCCACCCAACTTAAGGCGTTCAACAATTTTTCTGGGTAATAGATTTATGCGGTTTTCGGCCTTGTTTGCGCGGTTTGGATACATTTTCCCTATGGCGATACGTCCGTCCGGAGATC